>JBBIHV010000010.1:25561-32820 GCA_037446835.1 Sunxiuqinia sp.
CAGCGGGTGACCCTATTTTACTCAGCGGGTGACCCTATTTTACTCAGCGGGTGACCCTATTTTACTCAGCGGGTGACTCAAAGTCACCCGCTGAGTAAAAGCACCTACACCATGGTTGTAATAATAACCGTCAGCGAAACCACCGAAATAAACAGCCAAAGCATCACTCCCTGAAAAAGTGGTTTTAACCCCACTGATTTTAAAAGTTCTTTGGTAAGTCCAGAGCCGATCAGGAATAAAGTGATTTTTAAACCGATTTTCGAGATTTCAACAACTGCTGTTGAAACGGGATGAATCGCCGGTAAGAAGCTGTTTACCAGCATGGCCACAATAAACAGGATGATGAACCACGGAATTTTTATTTTTCTCGATTCGCTTTTAAACAGAAAGATGGACAGGAACGAAAATGGGATGATCCACAATGCCCGCTCGAGTTTGATGGTTGTTGCTGTTTGTAAGGCAACCGCGCCGTATTTCTGTGCCGCGCCAACTACCGAACTGGTATCGTGAATGGCAATGGCAGCCCAAACGCCAAACTGGTGCTGCGACAGGTGGAACAAATGCCCAATCCACGGAAACAACAGGAGCGCTACCGAATTCAGGATAAAAACAGTGCCGAGCGCGGTCGAAATTTGCTTTTCGTTCGACCGGGCTATGGTCGAAACGGCTGCAATGGCGCTTCCTCCACAGATTGCCGTACCGGTAGAAATGAGGTAGGAGGTGTTTTTTTCCACTTTCAGGAACTTGCCAATGAGTAAGCCAATCGTGAGTGTTATGCTGATTGAGAACACGGTAAGCCAAAGTCCCTGTTTCCCAACCTGAAAAGCCTGTCCGGCATTCATCCCAAAACCCAGCCCGACCACCGAAGCCTGTAATAACCATTTTGTGAGTTTTTTGCTGCTCCCCGGGAAAGGATGTTGTACGGTTTGGGCCAGAATTATGCCCAGCAGCAAAGCCACCGGCGTATCGACGAAAGGCATCGCGCAAATGGCAACGACTGCAATGTAAAGAAGCGTTGAAAGTTTCATTTTTTTTTTGAATTTGATTGCTACAAACGTATGGATTGCCCTGAGAGCAGTCAAATCATAAAAAATGATAGGCGATAACTAAAGGTTATGGGGATTCTGAATGAAGTTCAGGAATAATTTGGCGAGTCCGGTTGGTTCCGGACCTTGTGGCGATACAAAAAAGAACTGCCGGTCGAATTTTAGGCCGGGGGTTTCCACTCTCCTGAAAACAGTACCCGATAATTCGGGTTCAATGGCAAAGCGCGAAACAATGCCCACGCCGCTACCGGTTTTAACAAACGATTTGATGGCTTCGGTGCTGCCCAGGTACATCAGTACGTTCAGTTGTTTGGGACTGATGTGCTGTTCGTGAATGTTTTTCTCGATAATTTCAAGCGTTCCTGAACCACGTTCACGCAGTACCAACGGCAGATTCATGAATTGTTCGTTCGAGACCGAGCCGGGAATGTCGTGGTTCTTCGCGGAAGTAAATACCAGCAGTTCGTCGTTCAGGAACGGTGTATAACGGATGTCGGGATTCCCGGGTTTTCCTTCAACAATACCGATATCGATGGAAGAATTTAAAAGCTGTTGTTCGATGTATTCCGTGTTTCCATTGACGAGCGAAAGTTCTACATCGGGGTATCGTTTGTGAAATTTGGCCAGCATGGGCGGAATTACATATTGCGAAATGGTTGTGCTGGCCCCGATCCGCAGCTTACCTTCAAAACTGCCGGCGAGCTGGTGCAGTTCAAAATTAAGCTCGTTGTGCAGGGCGACAATCGAATCGGCATACGTTTGAAAGATAACGCCCGCCTGGGTCAGGTGTATTTTATTTCCGATACGGTCGAAAAGCTTGACTTCGAACTCAGATTCAAGTTCTTTGATGTGTTTCGTCACCGCTGGCTGCGTAATGAAAAGTTCGTTGGCCGCTTTGGTAAAGCTCAAATTACGGGCAACACTCTGAAAAACTCTTAACCTGAAATCAAGCATGGCAATTCCGTTTTTTTTAACCGTTTTTACTTATTTCAGCCAATCGGTTCTGGTCCAGGATTTCAATCCGTTTCTCGTCGAGCCTGATCAGCCCGTCTTTTTCCAAACTTTTCAGGATTTTAACGGTACTCTCGGTCGAAAGTCCGGCAAATTCGGCAATCTCCTTTCTAGAAAGCAGTGCCGAAATATCTTCCCCGTCGAAATTTTCAGGGCTTAAATACAGCAACGCATCGGCAATGCGGCCATTCATCTGCTTGTAAACCAGGTTCCTGATGGTGTCGAATAAGTTCGTGTTTTGTTCGCTGTAGCGCCTGATGATGCTGAAGGCAAACTGCCCGTTTTGCTGCGAAACATTTACAAGTACTTCTTTTTCAATTAAAAACACCTGAGTGTCAACAAGGGCAACGGTCGAATAATTAAAGGTATTCTTTCCAAAAACCGACGAAAGCCCAACAAATTCGCCTGGTTTGATGATCCGTAAATTGTGGTTGTGTTTGCCGTTCCCTTCAACGTACTGCTTCACAAAGCCGGTCAGGATAAATAAAACGTAGGAAGCAAATGCGCCCTGCTTGGTCAGGTTTTCGCCTTTCCGGAAAAGGACCTGCGTTTTGCTTGCCCGAACCAGCTCAATTTCTTCGTTGTTAAGCATCTGAAAACAAGGGGCTTGTATGTCGCAAATGAATTCGTTGTCGATTTCTGAAATTGTCTTCATATCCGTAAGATCGTTTTTCAGGAGACAAATGTAGGATTAAATCAATAAAAAAGTTGAGCTAATTCAATTGAAAGGCCGAATTCCAAGAAGCCAGAAAACTTGAACAACAGCTTGCGCCCCATTAACTTTGCAGCATATTAACATTAAAAAAACAGAAGCTATGTTGTACACCAATTTAAAACACATCGAAAGTGCAGCCGAACATGCACAGGTTATTAATGAAAACGAAAACGTAATGGTAATTTGTGGCCGGATGGGCCCCATGTGCATCCCAGTTTACGGAATTGCCGAAGAACTCGAAGATGAATATACCCACGTGAAATTCTGTGATATGGAGTTCGACAATCCTGAATCCTATGTCATCCGCCAACTTCCTGAAGTGCGTGGTTTTATGGGCATCCCGTTTACCATTTACTACAAAAACGGGAAAGTGGCAAAAGCAACTTCGAGCATCCAATCCATGGCCCAGGTGCGTGCCATTTTGGATAAGGAATTTGCAGCTTCGGTTAATGCTTAATTCCATGAACACTGAAAATCATTATGACGCTATTGTTGTAGGGGCAGGGCCTGCCGGGTTGACGGCAGGTATTTACCTGTCGCGCGCCCGTTTGCGAACTTTAATCCTGAATGAAGGTGCAGCCGGTGGACAGATGGTGCTGACGCACGAGATTGCAAATTACCCCGGAGTGGAAAGCATCAGCGGATACCAACTGGCCAATATCATGAAAAAACAGGCCAAATCGTTTGGCTGTATCCTGAAATCGAATGTTTCAATTGCCGGGCTGGAACTTGAAGGTGAAACCAAAACCGTGACACTTGCCGACGGCCAGCAATTTTCGGCCAATGCCGTGGTACTTACACCGGGCGGACGTTCGCGGACATTGGGGTTACCGGGTGAAGGAAAGTTCAAGGGCCGCGGCATTTCCTATTGTGCCACCTGCGACGGCGATTTCTTCACCAACAAGGAAATTGTGGTGGTTGGAGGTGGAAACTCTGCTTTGGAAGAAGCTGTTTCGCTAACTAAATATGTCAGCAAAATAACGGTTGTCCACCAGTTCGACCATTTTCAGGCTTTCGAACATGCCATTGAGGAAGCGCGCAGCAACCCGAAAATCCAGTTCAGGATGGAGTCGGTGCTTACCGGATTTCACGGCGATGAAAACCTTGAAAGTGTGGCGATTAAAAGCCTGGTCACCGGGGTAGAAGAAGAGTTCAGGACCGATGGGGTTTTTATTTTTATTGGGTACATCCCGAATACCGAGTTCCTGAAAGAGAAACTGGAACTGAACCAATGGGGCGAAATTGTGGTGAACAGCGACATGGCTACCAATGTGCAGGGCGTTTTTGCCGCTGGCGATTCGGTTGCCAAACGTTTCAGGCAGGTAACCACCGCAGTAGGCGATGGGACCGTTGCTGCCCTGGCTGCATCAAACTATTTGCACCAGTTGAAACAGCAAGCGAAACTGCAATTGTTTTGACGATTGACGATTGACGATTAACGATTAACGATTGATGATTGACGATTGACGATTAACGATTTTAAAGAACTGAAAATATGCAAATTATAACCATAATTGGGGTTGTCGTTCTTGTGTTTGTGGCCTACCTGTATTTTGCAGTGCGCAAGATGAAAAATGTTCCGATGGTGGCCGACGGCGCCAAAATCAAAGTGTTGAACGATAAAAATTTTAACCAGCAGATTAAATCAGGTGTTATTCTGGTCGATTTCTGGGCCTCGTGGTGTGCACCCTGTAAAATGATGGCCCCGGTACTGAACGAAATCTCGGAAGAACTGACCGGGAATAATTTTGTCGGAAAATTAAATGTGGAACAGTATCAGTCTATTTCGGCCAAATACAAGGTTCGCAACATCCCAACCATGATCCTGTACAAAAACGGGAAAGAAATCAACCGGTTTGTAGGCGTGAAACAAAAGGCATTTCTGTTGCAGCACATTCAAAAAGCCTGATTTCAGATGGAACAAATTACATCTCATGCCGAATTTCTGGCCAAATCAGTGACTTACAAAAAATCGTTGCTCCTGCTTCATAAACCGGGAAGCGACCAGGGTTCCTGTGCGATGCAAAACCTTGAAAAAGCAATGTCGGAACAAAGGGGATTCCCGGTTTTTGCCGCCGATGTGACCGTTGTGCGCGACATTCATCCAAATTACGGCATTACCAGCGTCCCGTCTCTCCTGATTTTTGAAGAAGGTAAGCTTGTTTCAGTGATCAAAGGTTGCCAGGAAAGCAGTTTTTACAAGGCGCTGGCCGAAGGCAGAGCTTTTCAGGCCCGAACGGGGATCGAAGGGAAAGCATCAAAAAGTGTCACGGTTTATTCAACGCCAACCTGTTCGTGGTGCAACACGCTGAAGAGCTGGTTGAAGCAAAACCGGATCAGTTTTACCGACATCGACATTTCGCGCGACGAAAAAGCCGCGCAGAACCTTGTCCGGCGCTCGGGCCAGCAGGGTGTTCCACAGACTGAAATCAACGGACAAATCGTGGTCGGGTTCAACCAGCCGCGATTAAAAGAATTGCTTGAAATTCAATAAAAACCAAAAAAAGTACAAACAACAAAGAATTAGTTATGAAAGAGTTACAGCCAATTAATCAACAGGTTTGCCTGGAAATTACCGTATCGAAACAGGAAAAACGCACCATGTCGGGAATTATTATTCCTGAAACGGCCAGTGAAACACCGAATGTTGCACCCATTGTTTGGATGAGCGCCGTGGAAAATGCCGCCGTAAAACCGGGCGACACCGTTTTGTTCAAACCGTTTGGCGGTACGGAGGTCGAATTCAACGGCAAAAAATACTTGTTTTTAGCCTATTCCGATATTTTGGCCAAGGTGGTCGAAACGGATGAAATTTAATCGACCGGTATGAAACGAGTTTTAATTTTGGGTGGCGGTTTTGCCGGCATTCAAACGGCGATTGAGCTGCAAAAAAGCGGACGATTTAAAGTGACCCTGGTTTCCGACCGGGATTTTCTTTATCTGTACCCCATTTCAATTTGGGTACCTGTTCGCCTGAAAGAATTTAGTGATGTAAAAGTTCCACTGGCCAAAATTCAGAAGAAATATCCGTTCGAAATAATTCTTGATTCGGTTAAGGAAATTCATGCCCTTGACCGTCAGGTTGTTTGCGAAAACCAAGTTGTTGGCTACGATTACCTGGTGGTTGCTTTTGGCGCCGATAAAATGAAGCACAAAGGCATTGAAAACACCTTGTCGATTTGCGGAAAACCTGATGTTTCGCTGGCTATCCGCGACCGGATTGATCAGTTGGTTGAAAATGGCAGCGGAAAAATTGCTGTCGGTTTTGGCGGAAATCCGAAAGATAAATCGGCTGTTCGCGGCGGCCCGGGTTTCGAGCTTATTTTCAACATTCACAATTTGCTGAAAAAGAAGAAAATCAGGCAAAATTTTGAACTGACTTTCTTTGCACCAATGGTAGAACCGGGTGCAAGAATGGGCGAAAATGCCTTGCCAATGCTGAATAAATTGTTCGACAGGTACCGGATCGGGAAGCGGTTTGGTAAGAAAATCACTGAATTTGAGCCTCATGCCGTCGCTTTTGAAGACGGTTCAAAACTGGATGCCGACCTCACGTTGTTCATTCCCGCTTCGGCTGGACATCATGTATTGCAGTCGAGCGATTTACCTTTGTCAGAGGCTGGTTTTGTACAGATTGACACGTTTTGTCAGGTTCACGGATTCGCGGATGTGTATGCCATCGGCGATATTTCGGCCATGGAAGGTCCCGAATGGATTGCCAAACAAGGGCACGTCGCCGAGTTGATGGGAAGAAATGCGGCACATAATATTATTGCAACTGAAAGCGGGTCTTCGCACAAAAAGCATTACCACGAATCGCCCAATATCCTTTGCGTGATGGATACCGGTGATGGCGCCGCTTTTGTTTTCAGGAACTCGAATAAATCATTCATTATTCCGATGCCGGTTATCGGCCATTGGATGAAAAAGGGCTGGGGAACATACGCCAAAATAACCAAAGTGGGCATTCTTCGTCATTTTTCAGGATTTATATTTTCAGAATAAATTAACCAAATGAGAAAAGTGTTAAAAGTATTGGTAGGCCACCGGATGATCATTCTTTCGGGTTTGGGCGTTTTGTTGTACCTGGCTATTTCGCAGTATCATATTTCGTTGTGGTACATTGTGTTGGCCGGTTCGGTAATGGGTGCCGTTTTTGGAAAAGTTTTTTGTCGCTGGGTGTGCCCGATGGGGCTGATCATGGAAATTATGATGGGACTGGGTGGCGACGATGGCAAAATAAAGCAGATGTACCAGTACCATAAAATTGGCTGCCCGATTGCCTGGATCTCAGGATTTCTGAACAAATATTCGTTTTTCAGGATTAAACTCAATGAAGATACCTGCAAGAATTGTGGAATTTGCGACAAAAAGTGCTACATTGTAAGTATGGAACCAGCGAAATACAGCCTGTACAAACCCATGAAAGAGAAACCGGGCGACAGTTACACCTGCTCCAAATGTCTGCAATGCGTGGCCTCGTGCCC
>JBBIHV010000010.1:32920-34618 GCA_037446835.1 Sunxiuqinia sp.
ATGAAAGCAAACTTTAATTCAATAATCAACGACACAAAGCCTGTTATTGTTGACTTTCATGCCTTGTGGTGTGCTCCGTGCAAGGTGCAGTCGCCCATTTTGAAGGAGGTGGCCGCCGAATTGGGCGACCGGGTCAGGGCGATTAAAATAAATGTTGATGAGAATCAGGAAGTGGCTGGCCGGTATCAGGTTCAGAGCATTCCAACGCTGATTGTTTTCAAAAATGGACAGATTTTATGGAGGCATTCAGGCGTAGTGAGCAAAAGTCAGTTGATTAGCGTGCTGAATCAAAATGTTTAAAATGAGATTTCAATAAGAAGTCAACTCCTGAAAGCCGTGTATCTACTGAAAATCAGTAGTTTTTCATACCGGTTAATGCTGAAAGAAAATTCAGGATTAACCGGTTTTTTGCTTTTGCTGGTTTTTATGGTTGTAAGAATCTGATTTTAAGTATATTTATACATCAGTTTGAAACCTCATTTTACCTAAAAAACTAACAATTAACCAAATGAAACAAGCAGATCGAATTGTTAAAACCGTGGTTGTGATTATGTTGCTGGTTTTCACAACCACATCGTATTCGCAGGATTGGCCCCAGTGGAGAGGAATTAACCGCGACGGAAACGTGGCAGGATTTAAAGCTCCGGCAAACTGGCCGAAAGAACTAAAACCCGAATGGCAAATACCAGTCGGGTTGGGCGATGCCGGTCCGGTCCGGGTTGGAAAGATGCTTTATAGTTTTTCAAGAGAAGGAAACGATGAAATTTTACGTTGCCTGGATGCAGTTTCAGGAAAAGAATTGTGGCAAAACAAGTATCCGGCCACGGCTGTGACCGGGCCAGCCGCCTCTCATCCCGGGCCACGAAGTACTCCGGCGGTTGCTGAAGGAAAAATAGTTACTTTGGGAGTTGGCGGTGTCCTTTCCTGTCTCGATGCCTCAACCGGGAAGTTATTGTGGCGCAAGGAAAACACGTCAAACCTGGTTCCCCAGTTCTTCACGGCCATGTCGCCGATTATTTTTGACGGAACATGTGTGGCCTATCTGGGCGGAAAAGATAACGGGACGATTGTGGCCTACGACCTTATTTCAGGAAATGAAAAGTGGAAATGGACCGGAGAGGGGCCGACTTATTCTTCACCGGTTTTAATGACGGTGGAGGGCAAAAAGCAACTGGTTTTATTTACAGAGAAAAACCTGATGGGACTGAATGCCACCGATGGCAAACTTTTATGGAAGCTTGAAGCCACCTGCCAGAACCGGTTCTACAATGCTGCAACCCCTGTTGTTGTTGGGCAAACTGTGTATATAACCGGTCAGGGTTCAGGGACAAAAGCGGTTAAAATTGAAAAACAAGGCGATGGGTTTATGGCCTCAGTGTTGTGGGGCAATCCGGAGCGTGGAACAAAATACAATTCACCGGTCATTCAAGATGGTTTCCTTTACGGGCTTTCAGACGGACGGAAACTTTTTTGCCTGGATGCGATGAAGGGCCAGACGATGTGGACCGACTCCCTGATGAACAGCGATTTTGGGGCACTGTTAAATTGTGGTTCAGTAATTATGGCCTTGCCAAGTAATTCAAATTTAATTGTTTACAAGCCAGGTGGGAAAGCCTATTCCGAACTGGCCCGGATAAAAATTTCGGACAAACCAGTGTTCAGTACGCCGATCATTCAGGGAAACAAAATATACATCAA
>JBBIHV010000010.1:34718-45740 GCA_037446835.1 Sunxiuqinia sp.
AGTCACCTGCTCAGTACAGTATTGATCCAGTCGTAGCTAAACCCGGATGTCCATCCGGGCAAACGGAACGGCATCCATGCCGATAAATTCGCCTTTCTGATATTTGTAATACCCGGTAATGGCAATCATGGCGGCATTGTCGGTGGTGAAAGCGAACTTTGGGATGTGCATTTTCCAGTGGCGTTTGGCTGCTGTCTCAATCAGCGCGTTTCGCAAACCTGAATTGGCCGAAACGCCGCCAGCCACGGCAATTTCGTGAATGCCGGTTTCTTTGGCCGCTTTCACCAGTTTGTCGAGCAAAACGTCGATGATTGTTTTCTGAAGCGAAGCGCAAAGGTCGGCTTTCCGGTCTTCGATAAAGTTTTCATTTTCTTTCAGTTGATCGCGCAAAAAATACAGGAAGCTGGTTTTCAGCCCACTGAAACTGTAATCGAAATTCGGGATTCGAGGTTTCGCAAATTTGAAAGCGTCGGGATTGCCTTCTTTGGCCAGTTTATCGACAAACGGGCCGCCGGGGTAGGGAAGTCCCATTACCTTGGCGCATTTGTCGAAAGCTTCGCCGGCCGCGTCGTCAATGGTTTGGCCGATCACCTCCATCTCGAGGTAATCTTTCACCAGAATGATCTGTGAATTTCCGCCCGAAACCAGCAAACATAGAAATGGGAATTTCGGCGGATCGAATGGCGTGTCGTATTCCCTGATAAAATGGGCCAGCACGTGCGCCTGAAGGTGGTTGATTTCGATTATTGGCGCGCCGGTTGCCAGTGAAAAGCCTTTGGCAAACGAGGTTCCCACGAGCAACGAACCCAACAAACCCGGCCCTCGTGTAAAGGCGATTGCGGTAATATCTTCACTTTTCACCCCGGCCTGTTTAATGGCCTGATCGACAACCGGAACAATGTTTTGCTGGTGTGCCCGGCTTGCCAGTTCAGGAACAACCCCGCCATAAGCTTCATGCACTTTTTGCCCGGCAATAATGTTCGATAGCAGGAACCCGTTTTTAATTACCGAAGCCGAAGTGTCGTCGCACGACGATTCAATTCCTAAAATCAGTATGTCATTTTCTTTTTCCATGGCGGTCAATAAAAAGTCGGCTAATCCGTTAATTTACTTTGCCGACTGGTTTTTATCCGGGTATTTGTATTATTTTGTAATCTGATTGAAGCGACAAAATTATCAAAAAAACTCTCAAAATAGGATTGCCGGTTCTGGGTATCGTTGTTGCCCTTCTCGTCTCTTCCTGGCTGATACTCCAGTCCCCGGTGGTGCAGACCTATTTGGCTCAAAAATTAGCTGCCCGCCTTTCCCAAAAATTTCATACAAGTATCACGGTTAAAGGCATTTCCATTGCTTTCTTCAATAAAGTTGTTCTCGAAGATGTTTTGGTAAAAGACCAGGAACAGGATTCGCTCTTGTTTATTCATGAACTGGAGGCCGGAATTGATTCCTTCAGCATTAAAAAACGATTTGTCGCCATTGGCCAACTCCGCCTGAATGGTACTTGCCTCAACATCAAAACCGATTCGGACGGGCGGCGCAATTACCAGTTCCTGGCCGATTCGTTTGCATCAGCCGATACGGTGAAGCGCGACACGATGAATTATAATTTTAACGTGAACCGGTTTTTATTCGACCATGCCCGGATCAGTTATGCTTATCGCGACAGCCTCGGCCCTCAGCAGCTCGACCTGAAAAATATTTCGCTTGGCATTTCTAATGTTGAAATTCGTGATCGGAAGATAGGTTTTCAGGTGACTGATTTCCAGTTCGATAATCAAAATGATTTCAGGCTGGATGAATTTTCGGGTACATTCTTGTCAACCCCCGATTCGATCACCCTCGACAAGTTTCACCTGAAAACTTCAAATTCTGAAATCACTGAAGCCAACATCCGGATTGATAGAAGCAAACTGGGGCCTGACCTGAATTACAAAAAATTGAAGGTTCAACTGGACCTGAAAAAATCGTCGGTCAGCCTGAAAGATATTGGCCTTTTTGTCCCGATGGTGAAAGGGATGGACGAAAACATTGAAGTTTCGGGGCAGGTTTCGGGTACCTTGCCCGATCTGAGAGGAAAAAATATTGAATTGAGCATGGGCAAAAACACACGCCTCGCCTTCGATGTTTACCTGAACGGATTGCCCGATATTGCCAAAACTTATGTGCACATCGACCTGAAAAAGTCGTCAGCCGACCTTCAGGAATTGAGCCGGGCCAAACTTCCTGACCATTTCCCGATTAAACAAATTAATATCCCTGCACAGTTCCTGCAAGCCGGAGTGGTTGAATACAACGGTAATTTCACCGGGTTTCTCAGCGATTTTGTTGCGTACGGAACCTTCAAGTCGCGTTGGGGGGTATTAAATACCGACTTGTCGTTTGTACCCTCGAAGGGCGAAAAACTTAAAATTAACGGGAAGGTAAAAACCGTGAACTTTCAGTTGGGCCAACTGGTGCAGTCGGATGTTTTGGGGGCATTGACTTTTAATGGCGATATTCAGGGAATACTCGATCAGAAAACCAACGATTTTTCGGCCCAGGTTTCGGGCCAAATCGACAGTTTCGACGTGAATAATTATTTGTACCGGAACATGGCGCTGAACGGGAACATGGAAAACAAACAGTTTGATGGCAGTTTGCTTATTGACGACCCAAACCTCAAGCTCCAGTTCGACGGGAAATTCGACCTGAATGTGCCGGTCCCGGTTTTTAATTTCGACATGAGGGTTGACAAGGCCGACCTGAAAGCGCTGAAATTGGTGCACACCTTCAACCAGTCGAAAATTTCGTTCGCGCTTGATGCCAATTTCACCGGCAACAACATCGACAACCTGGCAGGTTCAATCCATTTCAGGCAAGGAAATTACCGAAACGAAAACGGGCAGGTGGCCTTCGATAACTTTGACCTGAAGACCTTTTATGAAAACGAACCGGTATTGCAAATCCGTTCCGATTTTTTAGATGCCGACATCCGTGGGCAATACGAACTGCACAACCTTTTCAATTCAGTAAAAAGAATCATCAATCGTTATATGCCTTCGTCAGGATTAAGCGTACCCAAACAAAATGACCGCAATAATTTTGATTTTCGCCTGACCCTGAAGGATTTGAACCGCTTTACAAAGGTTTTGTCGCCCGACCTGAACATAGAACCCGCCGAGGTTGAGGGAAATATCAGTTCAGACAAAAACACGCTTGTGCTCAATGCAAATTTTCCGGAAGTACGTTATAAAACAATGGTGTTGAATAAGTTAACTCTGAATGTTGATGGCAGTTCAGACATGGTTATCCACAATAAAATTAATGAGCTTTCGATGGGCGGATCGTTTAAGATTTATAATCTGGCCTTAAATTCGGTTGCTTCGCACGACATTCTCGACTCAAAACTATCGTGGAACAACTTTGATGCCGTGTCATACAGCGGCTCGATCAATACCAGTACCAAATTTTTTAGTCAGAAAAATTATCCGCATGTCGAAATTTCGGTCAAGCCAACCCGTATTTACCTGGCCGACAGCCTTTGGCAGATCAATTCGGCCATGATTTCGATCGATTCGACACTGGTCGGGGTTAAAAATGTCAGCCTGTCGAACAAAAACCAGTCGATTTTGGCTGAAGGTTCAATTGATAACAACCAAAGCAACAAACTGAACATTCATTTCAACAAGATTGATTTGAATTCGCTCAACAGTTTTATCCCCGACGACCTTGGCCTTGCGGGCGAGCTGAACGGAAGCCTGTCGGTTTTTGATATTTATAACCGGGCGCTATTTCTTTCGAACCTGAAAATTTCAGGATTGGGTATCCTGGGTCAGTCGATTGGCGATGCCACCGTACTAAGCAGGTGGGACACGAACCAGGAGGAAATTAATGCCGATTTGCTGGTCGAGTCGGGCGATCGGAAAACCCTTCAGGCCTACGGAATTTTTAATCCGGCCAAAGACAGCCTGTCGATAAACACGAAATTCGATCATTTTTCAATCCTGATTTTGCAACCGCTGATGGGTTCCAGTTTCGCCAACATTCACGGGGATGCGACCGGAAAAGTTGTGATTTCGGGGCCGCCGTCGCACATCATGCACAACGGCGCCTTGTATGCCGACCATGCCGGGTTGATGCTTTCCGACCTGCAGGTTAACTACCATCTGAGCGATTCGGTCAGGTTTTCAGGAGACAAAATCATTTTTCCCGACATTCAAATTGCCGATGACTACGGAAATACGGGCGTTTTTTCAGGATACATCCAGCACCAAAGTTTTTCGAAGATGATCTACAACATGAGCGTTAAAACGAAGCGGATTATGGCCATAAACACCACCCAGGATGTAAATGGGCAATTTTACGGAAAAATGTATGGGAGCGGCGAAGTGAAAATTACCGGAAAAGGGGCCACCATCCTGATTGATGGCGCAGCCCGTACCGAAAAAGGCACGGAAATGAATATCGCCCTTGAAACCACGACGGATGCGCCTGAATACGATTTCTTGACTTTTGTGAACCGCGGTTTCCTTCCGCCAGCAAATACCGACGAAACGCAATACGACAATTCGGACGTGGAAATGAAATTTACAGTTGATGTTACCCCTGATGCAAAGATGCAACTGGTGTATAACTCAAAAATCGGCGATGTAATTAAATCACAGGGGTCGGGAACGATGCAGGTTTCGATCGACAACAATTTCAATATTTTGTTGTACGGAGAATATACTGTTGACCAGGGCGATTACTTATATACCCTTCAGAATGTGATCAATAAGAAGTTTGAAATTCAGCAGGGCGGAACAATCGAATGGAATGGCGATCCGTATGATGCCACGCTAAACCTGAACGCAATTTATCGGCTGAAAGCTTCGCTAAGCGAACTTTTCGCAAACAGCATCGTGAATACAGATTTTTCGCAACGGTTGCCAATCCTTTGTAAAATCGCCCTTACAAAAAGCCTGGAAAACCCTGATATTAAGTTTGATATTGAGTTGCCAACGGCTGAAGACCGGATCAAAGATGAAGTGAGCCAGTATATTAGTACCGACGAAGATATGAACAAGCAGGTTTTGTCGCTTCTGGTATTGGGCAAGTTTTATACGCCTGAATACCTTCGCGGAAACTACACTTCGCCGAACAGTAATCTGGTAGGTTCTGCGGCAAGCGAGTTGTTTTCAAACCAGATAAGCAACTGGTTGTCGCAAATAAGCAACGAATTTGATGTCGGGGTGAATTACCGCCCCGGAAATCAGATTACCAACGACGAGGTTGAGCTGGCTTTGAGCACCCAGATGTTTAACGACCGGGTTTCGATAAACGGGAACATTGGCAACAATTCGGCGCAGCGGACTTCGGCCAACAACAACGGATTGGTTGGCGATGCCGATGTTGATGTGAAGTTGACTAAAAACGGCAAGTTGCAACTTAAAGCATACAACCATGCCAACAACAACCTGATTTACGAAACATCTCCTTACACACAAGGGGTTGGGTTGACTTACAGGGAAGATTACAACGATTTTCGTGACCTTTGGCAAAAGCTAAAAAGTATCTTCAAAAGGAAATCAACAGTTGGCTCCAGGATTGAAAAAAGTACTCCTGCCATTCAGAAGTAAAGCCCCATCCTTTTGTTCCTGTAAATTGCCATTTATTGGCTTTGTCTATCAATAGATTGATTAACTGTGAAATACGACCTGATTTGCGGCCCAGAAAATATATTCAAATTAATTGTACTTTTGCAGGGCATACTATTTGCAACGTATGTACCGTTTTTATTAAGTTGACTTAAAACCAGATGCACATGTTGAATTTTATTATTTTGCAGGCAAATCAAAATTTGGCAGAAGGCGCGAAAGCAGTTGGGAACACTGTCCATCCTGGCGGATTAGCTTCGGGTTTACTCGACCTTGCCATCAAAGGTGGCCCAATAATGATTCCGATTGCATTGTTATCGCTGATTGCAGTTGTCATTTTTTTTGAACGATACATCGCTATCTACCGGGCCGGAAGGGTTGACTCCAGGCTAATGACAAATTTAAGGGAATGCCTTCTTGAAGGGCGGATTGAATCAGCCTTTTCGATCTGCCACATGAAAAATACACCAATTTCGAGGATTATCGGGAAAGGTATTTCCCGCATTGGGCGATCCTTGACTGATGTTAATTCGACCATTGAAAATGTAGCCAATCTAGAAGTCTCGAAACTCGAAAAACGGCTTCCTGTACTGGCAAGTGTCGTTGGTGGAGCGCCCATGCTGGGGATTTTGGGAACAGTTATTGGGATCATCCAGGCATTTTATGATATGGCAAATTCCGGAAAGATCATTGATTTTGCTACCATATCCTCAAGTATTTATCAGGCATTGAGCACAACCGCCGCCGGCCTGATTGTTGGTTTAGCCGCCTATTTCGCATACAACATTCTGGTATCAAGTGTTGATGGTGTCATGTTCAATATAAAAACAACAACCTGCGAATTTATGGACGTGCTGAACGAATTAGCAAGCTAATAATCTGTTGCACCTGAAGAGAAATGAAATACATATCGGAACATAAATCAGGGTTGATTGGTACGGCTATTACTCATGGCGTGATTTTATTTTTCCTGCTTTATTTTGGAATGATTTCTTCGGTTCCTTTGCCTGTTTTAGACGAAGGGATCCTGGTTAATTTTGGTGATTCAGAAACAGGTTTTGGGCTCGAAGAACCTGCTCCCGGGGAACGTGCCCCATCAAAAAAAACGGTTGAGCCGGCTTCCGAAAAAAAGGTCGTTCCACTACCTTCAAAAAAAGTTGTTCCCCCCAGTGAAGAAGATCCGGTTTTAACACAGGATCTGGAAAAAACCATAGCGGTTAAAACGTCCACGAAAAGGAAAGTTGCTGAAAAAGTGATAGATCCTGAAAAACTACGGCTGGCCGAAGAAGAAAAAGTTCGCAAGGCCGAACTGGCCCGTCAGGAAAAAGAAGCAGAACAGAAACAGGCCCTGGCTGCTGCCGAACAGCGAAAAGCGGGAGAAATTAATAGTTTGGCTAAAAATGCTTTTGGCGGTGGGGGAAAAGGATCCCCTGATTCGAAAAGTACCAGTCAGGGTGTAACTTTTGGCCCCGGAAATCAAGGTAGCCCTGGCGGATCGGCCAATGTTGACCGGTACGGGCCAGGTGGGGGCTTCGGGAATGGAACTTCTTTCAGCCTCAATGGACGCAGTGCCCTTTCGTTGCCTAAACCACTTTATCCGGGAAATGATGAAGGGATCGTGGTTGTTCAGGTTACCGTTGATAAAAACGGCGTTGTAACCAAGGCCGAGCCTGGCGTGAAAGGATCAAATACTGCAAGTCCGGCATTAATTGCAGCAGCTAAAAAAGCTGCATTGAATGCCAAATTTAATGTTGATCAAAATGCCCCGGCCTTTCAGGTTGGATCGATAACTTACCGGTTCAGGCTGGATTAATTCCCGTTTCATTCAACCAAATATCCTAACCAACAAACACCTCATTAAGCCGATGTTCAGAATTAATTTTGCCCTGACTGTGTGTATTTTGTGGTACAACACCGCATTCAGCCAGGATTCGAAAGTTAAGAAAGTGAAAATACTTCCCGTGCCTGCCATCGGATACTCTCCTGAAACAAAAACTTACGTTGGCGCTGTTACACTGTTTACGTTAAATTTGTACAACGATTCGTTGACCCGCACCTCGAATGCTAAACTAGAAGTGAACTATACCTGGAACAAACAATTAATCCTGGATTGCGGTTGGAATTATTTCTTTAAAGAGGAAAAATGGTTTACGAAAGGGCAAATCCTCTATTCAAAATATCCGGATTATTACTACGGCATCGGCGCCAATACCCCGAACAGCAACAAACTGATATTTAACAGCAACCGGTTCTTTTTTGAAGGCTTTGCCTTAAAAAAAATTGGTTTTAAATTGTTCACCGGCCTTAACGTAAGGTTCATCGACTATTCCAAAGTTGAGCCGCTCAACAGCATTCCGAATTATCCTGAATTGGTTGGCGGAAGCACATTGGGCATTGGTTATTCGGTGTTGAAAGATACCCGGAACAACTTGCTGACGCCCTTAAATGGCTCGTACCTGTATTTCAATACTTCGTACAACCTGGCAAATAGAAATTACGGACAGGTTGCTTTGGATGTGCGATTTTACAAAACCTGGAAAGATAAATTTACCCTTGCAAACCGTTTCGTCAATGAGTTCAATTTTGGAACCCCTCCTTTTTATGATTTAGCCTTTTTAGGTGGCGACCAATTGGTAAGAGGCTACTATTATGGCCGGTTCCGGGACAACAACCTGAGTTCATATCAAACCGAGTTCAGGTTCCCGGTTGTGTGGAAATTTGGACTCGCCACTTTTGGAGGTCTGTCAAGTGTTTATTCTTCAGAAGATAGTTTCAAAATCGCCTACCTCAGGTATAACTTTGGATTGGGTATCCGCTTTTTGGTCGATAAAACCGACAAAACTAATCTGCGGCTCGATTATGCCATGGGGAACAACGACAACAACGGATTTTATATTTCGTTTGGCGAATCTTTCTGAACCGTATCCCCCGGATTTCCCATCCTGAGACGGTTTTGTTTCAGGGAAAAACCAAAAAATGCAGGCCCCGGTTTTATCCGGAGAACCTGCATTGGATTTTTAAAAGTAGTTTAATTCGTTACAGAAGTTTCCAGCCTGCACGGTATTCGTACGAAAGCTTTTTGGTAGCTGCGCCATCCACATCGTCCACGAAAGTTTCAGTTGCCGGGTCCCATTTAATGGTCCGTTTCAGGTCGCAGGCAATGTTGCCCAGATTGCAAACGGTACAGCTTCTGTGCCCGATTTCAACCGGGACAACCGGGTCTTTGTGTGCACGGACCGATTCGATGAAGTTAATCTGGTGCGGGATTTTAGTTTCATAGGGGCCAGTATCGCCGGTGGCTTTTGCGGGTGGCAGGAATTTGTCGTCGGATGCTTTAAATTTGCCGCGCGCCACTTCAATCCAACCGTCTTTCCCGATAAACTTAACGCCCTTGGTTTTTTCTTCATCAAACGGTTCTGAAGTCATAACCACGCCATTTGCATATTTAAACTGCATGAATTCAGTTCCGTCGCCAATGGGTGAAATTTCAACCGGGCCGCTTTTATCCATTCCGAGTCCCCACTGGGCAATGTCGAACATGTGGGCGCCCCAGTCGGTCGTAAAACCTCCGCCCATTTCTTTATACCAGCGCCATGCGCCCCAGAATTGTTCGTTTTGCTCCGGATTGATGGTGATGGGCGGATCGAGCTGCGCATTGTAGTGGATCGGGGTTGGTAACGGGCCCAGCCAGAGGTCCCAGTTCAAATCGGCAGGGATTTTTTCTTCCGGAAGGTCGTAAGGTTTTGGCGGTGCGCCCACATAAGCCTGAACCCGTTCGATTGCACCCAAAGCGCCTGTTTGAACCAGTTGAACGGCATGTTGGAAGTTGGGATCTGACCGCTGCTGGCTTCCAATACCCAGAATGCGGTTGTTTTCGCGCACGATGCGGCGCAATTCCTGGCCTTCTTTAATCGTAAACGTCATGGGTTTTTCAAGATAAACATCCTTACCTGCTTTGCAGGCTGCAATGGCAATCATGGCATGTGAATGATCGGGTACGGCAATAACCACGACATTGATATCCGGACGATTCAGCAAATCCTGATATTTTTCGTAAGTCTGAACTTCCACTTCTTTTCCGGCTTTTGCGTAGAAAGCTTTCACCCGTTTTTCAAAGCGCTGGCGTTTTACACCGTAAACATCGCACCCGGCAACTACTTTCACTCCCGGGATTTGGATGAACCCGTTCAGCAAAAACATCGATTGTTGCCCCATTCCGATAAACCCAAGCTTCAGGTCGGTATCGGCTGTTTTGGTTTTACAGGCCGTTAGTGGCGAAAACATTGCAGCGCCAGCTACTCCAATGGTAACAGTTCCAAGGAATTGACGCCTCGAAACTCCTTTTTTAAGTTGGTTCTCCATCTGAAAATTTTAATGTGTTAGTTGGATTGTTTATGTTAGTGACATGTAAAAATACCTATTTGTCAGAACTACGCAAAGTAAATTTTCTCTTTTCGGAGGTTGTTTGACATGATCTATCGATTTTCAACGGAAAGCATAAATTTTAAACCCAAATTTTAGCTGTTTCAATCAGTACAGATTTTTCCCGACGGTCAGAAAAAATTGTAATTCGATTAAAAATGCTTTTTTCCTGCATTTTATTGTCGGAAACAACTATTTTTTATTGATTTTTGTCTTCAGTAGAAATGAAAAAAGCTATGGATATTTATATCGACCTGCTCAAATCGCTCATATCGGTTCCTTCATTTAGCCGTGAAGAGGAAAACGCTGCTCAAATCATCCGTCGGTTCCTGGCTGATTCGAAAGTGAAATACGATTTTCAAATGAACAATACCTGGGTTCGAAATCAGCACTGGAACCCCGGATTACCGGTAATTTTGCTGAATTCGCATATCGACACGGTCAGGCCCTCGGCCAGCTACACCCGCGATCCGTTTTCGCCTGACGTGGAAGACGGGGTTTTGTATGGTCTTGGAAGCAACGATGCTGGCGGGGCGCTCGTCTCCCTCCTGGCTGTTTTTATGCACTTTTATCCGATGACCGGTTTGCCTTTTAACCTGATTTATGCCGCAACCGCCGAAGAAGAAATTTCAGGGACAAACGGGCTCGAAAGTATCCTTGGGCAACTGGGGCCAGTTGATTTGGCCATTGTGGGCGAACCCACACAGATGCAGATGGCTGTTGCCGAGAAAGGATTGATGGTGCTCGACTGCACTGCACACGGGAAATCGGGCCACGCGGCCCGCGAGGAAGGCGAAAATGCGATTTATAAAGCCATTGCCGACATCGAAAAGATTAGGAATTTCAGGTTCGAAAAGGTTTCTGAAATACTGGGTGCAGTAAAAATGTCGGTTACTGTGATTGAGTCGGGTTCGCAACACAACGTTGTGCCCGATCGCTGTTCGTTTGTGGTCGATGTGCGCACCAACGAGTTCTATTCCAACCA
>JBBIHV010000010.1:45840-50946 GCA_037446835.1 Sunxiuqinia sp.
CCGATCGCTGTTCGTTTGTGGTCGATGTGCGCACCAACGAGTTCTATTCCAACCAGAAGGCGTTTGAAATTATTGACCAACTGGTTGATTCTGAAGTTAAACCGCGCTCTTTCAGGCTAAATTCATCCGGTATTCCTGTTACTCATCCGTTGGTTCAGAAAGGGGTAAGCATAGGCTTGAAATACTACGGATCGCCTACTACTTCCGATCAGGCTGTTATTCCAGCCACTTCCATAAAAATCGGGCCTGGAAACAGCGCACGTTCTCACTCGGCAAACGAATTTATCCTGATTTCGGAACTCGAAGAGGCCTTCAGGATTTATATTGAATTACTGACCAATCTGAAATTAAGATAACCCCGTTCAATTAACCTATAAACATGAGTAAAGTAAAAAAGCTGGCCGTCATTCTTGCGTCGTCGGCATTGGTGTTGGCCATTATTTTTTTTGTATCAAAAACGATCATGCTGGCTTCGTATCGGAATCAGATTCCTGAATTACCAGAGCTTGGTACTTTGTCGGAACCGATAAAACAGCAGCTTACGATTGCCAGCAAAATTGCCTTTGATCATCCAACGGCTGACAATATTGGCAGGTTAGGAATGGTTTATCATTCGGGCGCCTATTACGATCGGGCGAAACAATGTTATAAACTGGCCGTCAGTAAAGACAAATCGAGGTGGATATGGAATTATTACCTGGCTTATCTGGATCAGGAAATGGGAGATTCGAAAGCGGCGATTGAAAATTTCAGTAGTGTTGTGAAAATAAATCGTCATCTGATTTCGGCCTGGTATTATCTGGGCGAAGCTTTTCGGAACTAGGGCGAGGAAGATAAAGCAACTGAAGCATTTAATACGATTGCAAACTTTCCGGGCAACAGCTCAGGGGCCAAACCGCTTCGTGCAAATTATTCTTCATTTCCATCGGCGCAAAATTCGAGTTGGCCCGCATCGCTTTGAATAAACGACATTTTGATGAGGCCGAGAGGTTGTTAAAGGAGATTATTAAAACTGACCAGACCATTGGGCCCGTTTATCGGCTGCTTGGAAATGTTTACCAGGCAAAAGGCGACTCGGTGCTCAGTAAAAAATTTAATGTACGCGCCCAGGATCTGGCTGAAATTACGACGCTAAACGATACCATAATCGATCGTATTGCCTTAATATCCAGATCAGAAGCTTATCTGTCAAAGCAGATTGATGACGCATTGAAAAGTGCCAATCCGGAATGGGCACAAAGGCTGTTTAACCAGGCGTTGCTTTATATTCCCGACAACAAATACATTATTTCAAAGGCGGTTAAATTTTATTTTCGCATGAATCTTGGTGAAAAGGCATTGCCTTATCTGGATAAGAATTTGCAGAATTTTCAAAACGATTTCGGTGAAATGAAGGATGTTTCGTACTTGCTGTCCCGAAAAGGATTTTTCGCTGAGTCGATACCCTATTATCTACGGGCGAACAAATTAGAACCCGATTCAATTGGCCTAATCGGTAATTTTGCCATGAGTTACTGGAAGGTCAACCAAAAAGATTCGGCTACAACGCTGATGGATAGACTATATGAGAAAAACAGGAATAACCCGGATGTGCTTGCCAGTGAGGTGAATTTTATGATCGGATCGGAAAATAAAGATAAAGCGAAGTTTTTCCTGAACAGACTTAAAGTGGTTGCACCTTCAGAACCCAAAATACCAAAACTGTCAGGGCGTATTGCAGAAATGGAAGGAGCCACGGATGCTTCCCTCCAATTATTCGAACGCGCCTTTAACGTCGATCCGTCAGACCTTGAAATTGCCAGGAAACTCGAATCCTACTACATCGAACACCAGATGTGGCACAAGGCGGTTTCCCTATTAAGAAGCGCGTTGAAATATCATCCAAATGAAAGTGTTTTGCTTGAAGAACTGGGCACTTTGCTTGTTTCTTGCCCCGATCAAAATTTGCAAAATATTCCGGAGGGGTTGGAATTCGCCGAAAGGGCATTTTTTAATATTTCCAGTAGTTTAACTACGGTAACAGCAGCCGGAAAAGATCTGGTTATCGGGAATGCAATGAAACGGGATTTTACAACTGCCACTCATTACATGAATGTTACACTAAATATTGCTAGAAGCTCAAATGCGCCTCAGTCGTATGTGCAAGGACTTATGAAACTGGCTGATGAGTTGAGGTATTTAAGTAACCAACCTTAATCGTTTCAGCAACAAGTCTGGTATTTTTTGTTTTATTACTTTTCGGAGCAGACTCAAGCTTTTGTCTCTTAAATGTTTTGGCTTGAAATATAAATTCATGAAGCAAAAAAGAGTATTTCTGGTACAAAAATCACTAACAATTTTTATGTATAAAAAAGAGACCTGTTCCCCCAAACAGGTCTCTTAATGAAAGCTTCTGAAAAAAAATGAAGCTGTATCCTTGCAAGTTGCAAACCCCATGGTAATTGCATTTCAGTGACTTTACGAGACTTTCTTTTTTTTCTTTTTTCTTTTTCCGAATCGTCATTAGTCACTTTCGGCATAAGCCATTTCGTTATGCTGGGAAATATCCAGACCGGCAATTTCTTCTTTCAGGGTAGCACGTATTCCAACAAATTTGTCAACAATTTTGAAAATAATGTAGGTCATCACGCCTGAAAAAACGATGGTAACGCCCGTGGCAAGGAGCTGGATCAAAAACTGTTTGGGATTTCCGTAGAACAAGCCGCTGTATGTTGCCTGAATTGCAGGAGTAGCAAACAAACCGGTAGCCAAAGCGCCGATAATTCCACCAATACCGTGAACGCCAAAAGCGTCGAGCGAATCGTCGTAGCCGAATTTGTGTTTTATTACCGAAACCATGAAATAACAAATAACGGCAACCAAAACCCCAATGGCAACGGCGCCTGTCACGCCAACAAAACCCGAAGCCGGAGTAATGGCAACCAAACCTGCAACGGCACCGGTGCAAATGCCAATTACCGTAGGTTTTTTGTTAATTGTCCAGTCGAGCAATGCCCAGGTAAAGGCTGCAGTCGCTGTTGCTACATGGGTAGCAAGGAAAGCGCTGATTGCCAGCCCATCGGCAGCCAAGCCGCTTCCGGCGTTAAAGCCAAACCATCCGAACCAAAGCAAGGCCGCTCCAATTACCACCAATGGAATGTTGTGTGGCGCAGTGGGGTGGTTGTTGTAATTTCTTCTGGAACCAATCATCAAAGTCATCACCAGCGCGGCAATACCAGCATTGATGTGAACAACGGTGCCTCCGGCAAAATCGAGGGCCCCCAGCTTGAACAACCAACCGTCGGCTGACCAAACCCAATGAGCAACCGGATTATATACGAAAATAGCCCAGAGTATTGAAAAGATCAGAAATCCTTTGAATTTGATACGTTCGGCATAAGCGCCAATAATCAGGGCCGGGGTGATTACCGCAAACATACATTGAAACAATACGAATGAAAGGTGCGGAATGCGTGCCGTTGCTTGCGAAATGTAATACGGGCTTACATCGTTAATGCCGATTCCGTTGAGGAACGCCCAGTGGAATCCTCCGATATACGGGGCAAGCGCACCGCTCGACGAGCCAAATGAAAGGCTGTATCCAACAAAAACCCATTCAAGGGTAATCACAGCTGTTAAAATAAAACACTGCATTAAAATGTTGAGTACGTTTTTCTGACGGACCAACCCACCGTAAAACAAAGCCAGGCCGGGTATAGTCATCAACATGACCAGCGCTGTTGCAACGATCATCCAGGCTGTATTTCCTGAATCGATATAAGGTGTTGCAGCAGGGGCTGTTCCCTGAGCAAAAAGGATGGATGGCGCTATAATTCCCAGCAATGCCAATCCGGCATATTTAAATTTTGAATTCATAAAAAAGTTCTTGAGAATGATTAAAATTCAATGATATTACTTGTCGTACAGTGAAGTGTCTCCGCGGTCCTTTGTCCGGATACGGATTGATTCACCAATGTCGCTCACGAAAATACGCCCATCGCCACTTTCGCCGGTATAGGCTGATTCAAGAATAGCGTTGATCGATTTTTCAACATTCTGGTCGCGAACTACAAACGTGATGTAGATCCGTGCAACTGAATTTACATCATAAGCAATACCTCTAAATATTAATCCTTGCCGGGCAGTGCCCTGGCCTTTAACCTCCCACCAGGAGAGAAAGTCGATGTCGGCTTCATGCAGGGCTGCACGAACTTCTTCGAACTTGGTTTTTCGAACGATGGCTTCAATTTTCTTCATAACAATTAAATTACGGGTGCATAAAATTCAAGAATGGGTAGTTCTTGAACGGATAAATTAATTAATAGTTTCTGAAGGCAAAAATATTAATTAAATTGAAACAACCTATTTTAAAATAGGGGTATGTGAATAAAAAATATATAAAATATTAACATTAACCTGGTTTCAAGTTGGGCTAAAATTTTTAAATAGGTAAAATTATTTATATTGCCCCATTTGCTTGCAGCGTTTTGTCTGCGTTTTTTTTTATTGCAAACTAAAAAAAAGGAGGGTCCTGTCCCCCAACAGTCCCCTCCTCGTGATAAGCAACAAATTTAATTGTTGAAGAAATATGGTCTTTTGCCTTGAAAGTGGTGTTTTAGAATATATTCGTTTTTTAACCCGACATAACCTTAAACGCCCATTTTTTGGCAGATGCTGGCTAATCTTTATTGTACATTGAATCGTCGCCAGTTTCTCCGGTTCGGATGCGATAAGATTCCTCGATGTTCCATACGAAAATCTTACCATCCCCGACTTCACCTGTATAGGCAGTTTTCAATAAACAATCTACGGTTTTCTTGAGATTGATGTCCCTGACGACTATATTAAGTGTGCGCCGTGAAATAAATTCAGTATCAGAGGAAGTTCCCCTGTAGGAGCCTTTTCTGTTTTTTTCATTTCCTACGCCCACGGTGTCATAATAAGAAAAGAAATCAATGTCAATTGCATGTAAGGCTTCTTTTACGGCCTGAAACTTTGATACACGGATAATAGCTTCTATCTTTTTCATGTCAATTTAATTTTAATAGTTTATTTTGTTTTGATGGTGCTGTGATCTATTAAGGGTTATAATTTTATAAACCAAGCGCCATTTTTGTTTCAATTAAT
>JBBIHV010000011.1:0-1668 GCA_037446835.1 Sunxiuqinia sp.
GGTGCCACCAGGAATCGAACCGGGGACACATGGATTTTCAGTCCATTGCTCTACCAACTGAGCTATGGCACCATTTTGAGTCCGGTGCGGACTTTGTTTTCAAGCTCTTCTTCACGGCTTTCAGCCATTCCGTTTCACTTTCGGGTTGCAAATATAGCCCAAATATTTAAACTACAAAAAAAAATGAATTCAACTCCCGCTTATTTTTGACGTGTCGTGCCGAACCATTTCTTTTTCATACTTTTGCAGACCAAATTTTTCAATAATTTCAGAAAAAAGAATGCAAACATTCGTACTTAAGAATGGAATCCGGCTCATCCACCAGGAAACAAATTCACCCGTTTCGCATTTTGGTGTGCTCATCAATGCCGGATCGCGCGATGAGGAGGCCGACGAACAGGGGATTGCCCATTTTATTGAGCATGTGATTTTTAAAGGGACACAGGCCCGGAAATCGTTTCACATTTTAAACCGGATCGAGGATGTCGGCGGCGAGCTGAATGCCTATACCACCAAAGAAGAAACGGCCGTTTATGCCACTTTTTTAAGCGAATACTACCCCCGCTCGATGGAGCTGATCAGCGACATCCTGGTCAACAGCACGTTCCCGGCCAAAGAACTGGAGCGCGAAAAGGAAGTGGTGATCGAAGAAATTAATTCGTACAAAGACAGTCCGTCGGAACTGATTTTCGATGAGTTCGAGGAAATTCTGTTCGACGGGCACCCGATTGCCCGAAATATCCTTGGAACTCCTGAACTGATAAAGACCTTCAGCAAAGGCAGTATCCTGAAATTCATGGACGAAAATTACCACACCGACCAGATGGTCCTGAGCTCGGTGGGAAATCTTTCGATGACTAAATTCATCCGCCTGGCTGAAAAATACTTCGGGCATATTCCCGGGAAAAACCGGAGCAAAGTCAGGATAGGCGAATATGTTTACCGGCCCGAAAAACGGGTTGTCCAAAAAGATACTTTTCAGGCACATTGCATCGTTGGGAATATTGCCCCCGATATTTTCAGCCCGAAACGGATGCAGATGGTTTTGCTGAATAATATTTTGGGCGGACAGTCGATGAATTCGCGGCTGAACATGGTTTTGCGCGAGCGAAACGGAATGGCCTACAACGTGGAATCGGGTTACACCGGTTATTTCGATACGGGCGAATTCAGCGTGTATTTCGGTACCGACAAGGAAAACCTCGACCAGGCGCTGTGGCTGGTAAACAAAGAACTTCGGTTAATGAAAGAAAAACCGATGGGTGTTATTCAGCTCAGCCGGGCAAAAAAGCAACTCATCGGGCAGTTGGCCATTTCAACAGAAATTCACGAAGACCTGATGCTTTCGATCGGGAAAAGCTACCTGTTTTTTAACCGCGTCGATTCGCTGGAAACCATTTTCAAAAAAATTGAACAGATCGAAAGCCGTGAGATTCAGGAGATTGCCAACGAGATATTTGACGAATCGCAAAACAGCATTTTAATTTACCAGTAATGTCGCGAAAAGCTTTGCTCGACCACTATATTCTCGATCACATTTCGCCGGAAGACGACTTCTTGCACGAACTCGACCGCGAAACCAACCTGAACGTCCTGGGTTCGCGCATGTTGTCGGGCCACCTTCAGGGACAGGTTTTAAGCATGATCAGCAACATGATCAAACCGCGC
>JBBIHV010000011.1:1768-10002 GCA_037446835.1 Sunxiuqinia sp.
GGGATTATGCTGGTGCAAAAAGTCGCGGAATAAATTGCCCCCATTTTTTGTTTCCGCTTTCCGGTGAACGTTTCGGGGAGGAGCGTTGTTGTTAAATGCTGAAACACTTTTGTCTCCGGGTTAAACACAACTTTTATATTGGATTGAATGGTGAAAAATATTTTTATTTTCCTGATCCTATTTTCGATTTCGGGTTGTAATTCACAGACCAACCGGAAAGCAATAACCAAAGAAAATGTTCAAAAAGGTGAAACATTGTTCAATTCGGTAGGCTGTACCACCTGCCATTCTGTTTCAGGCGAAGTTCGGTACGGTCCGCCTTTAAATGTTATTTTTAATACTGAAGTAATGGTTGTTCGCGAAGGGGGAAAGCGGTTGGTAAAGGCCGATCGCGAATATATCCAAAGGTCGATTCAAAATCCTGATTTTGAAAAAGTTGATGGGTTTCAGAATAAAAAAATGACCAAGCCTACCCTTTCTGACGAGGATGTTGATTATATTATTGATTACCTGATTTCCATCAATGGGAAATAAAGGTTTGTCGTCAAACAAATTCAATTCAAATTGGAATGGCACGACAACAATGCCGGGGCTGAACCGTTATTTTACAGCAATTAATTTACCAGGTATGTCCATGAAGCACTTTTTTGTCCTTTTTATAGTCTTATTGTTTCATTTTCAGGTAGTAAACGCTATGAAGAACGAAAAAGCAAAGGCGGTTACTTTAAGCGGTTTTGTGCGTGATGCAAAGACTGGCGAAACGTTGACCGGCGTAGTTGTTTATCCAAAAGGGAAGGCAGGCGTTTCGGTTGCGACGAATTCTTACGGTTTTTTTTCACTTTCATTGCCAATGGGCGCGTATCAAATTACATTTCAATATCTTGGTTATGAGAACAAAGTAATTCCGATGGTTCTTAAAAACGATAGCATCACAGATGTTTTTCTCGAAGAGCAATCCATTTCATTAACCGAAGTAACCGTTACCGCTCAAAAAAACAACCACAATGTGGTGGCTCCTGAAGTGATGACAAAACTGAACGTGAAAGAAATCCAAAACATCCCGGTCTTTTTTGGTGAAAAAGATATTCTGAAGACAATTCAGCTTTTGCCCGGAATTTCGGCAGTGGGAGAGGGGAATGCCGGTTTTTATGTCCGGGGGGGAGGTGCTGACCAGAACCTGATTTTGCTCGACGAAGCGCCGGTTTACAACCCATCGCATTTACTTGGATTTTTTTCGACCTTCACTTCGGAAGCCATTAAAGATGTAACCGTTTATAAAGGCGGTTTCCCGGCCGAATTCGGAGGCCGTTTGTCGTCGGTGGTTGACATTCAAATGAATGAAGGGAACAACCGTGAATTCCATGTTTCAGGAGGAATTGGGCTTATTTCTTCGCGCCTTGCGGTTGAAGGGCCACTGTTTAATCACAAGGGCTCGTTTATGATTACTGCACGGCGAACTTATGCCGACCTGTTCCTTAAACTCCTTCCAGGCAAAGGGGCCGATTCTACGGCAAGCAAAACCACGCTTTATTTTTACGATTTAAACCTGAAAGCAAATTACAGGTTTTCAGAAAAAGACCACCTGTATTTTTCATGTTATATGGGGCGCGATAATTTTAATTTGGGCAGTTCGTTGGGTTTAAATTGGGGAAACCTTACTGCAACCACCCGGTGGAACCATATTGTCAACAACCGGCTGTTTTCGAACACTTCGCTGATTTTCAGCAAGTACAGCTATAATTTTAATGTGGCTGTCGGAAGTTCGTCGATGAAGGTATTGTCAGAGATTAAAGACTGGAACCTAAAAGAGGATTTCAATTATTATTTGAATACCAACAATCAGATCAAATTTGGGTTTAATTCAATTTACCACACGTTCATCCCGAGTAAAGTTGATAGTTCTTCCCTGTTTAGGGTGAAGCCCATGGACAACCGGTATGCGCTTGAAAATGCACTCTATATTTCGAACGAACAAACCTTTTCGAAACATCTGAAAGCAACTTACGGATTGCGCTATTCCCTGTTCAGTTCCATTGGGCCAGGAACCGTTTACACCTACAACGAAGTGGCCGATGTTGTTGATTCGGTGAGTTATCCGAAAAGGAAAATATATAACACTTTTGCCGGGTTCGAGCCGAGATTGCTCGTCAATTATATCATCAACGATTCGAGTTCGATAAAAACTTCGTATGCCCGGACGCGTCAATATGTGCATTTGTTGTCAAACACTACTTCATCAACCCCTTTTGATCTTTGGGTACCGAGCAACATTAACATCCTTCCTGAAATTGCTGATCAATTTACCTTGGGCTATTTCAGAAATTTTAAAAACAATATGTTTGAAACTTCGGTTGAACTGTATTACAAAACGCTTCAAAACCAGATTGATTATCGGAACGGGGCCAACCTTATTCTAAACAACAAAGTGGAAGCGCAGTTGGTATTTGGGAAAGGGCTGAGCTATGGCGCCGAATTTTTTGTCAGAAAAAAATATGGAAAGCTGACGGGCTGGATCAGCTACACGCTTTCGAAAACCCAGCGGCAATTTAACGACATCAACGGTGGAAAAACCTTTCTGGCTAAACAAGACAGGCCAAACAACATTTCCATCGTTGGAATGTACGAAATCAGTCCCCGTTTAAATTTCTCGGCAACCTGGGTTTTTTACAACGGCAACGCAGTGACCTTCCCCAGCGGACGGTACCTTGTTGATGGCAATGTTGTCCCTTTCTATTCTGAGCGAAACGGTTATCGTATGCCCGATTATCACCGGCTTGATGTTGGGCTTACCTGGATCAACAAAAAAACCGCAAAGTTCGAAGGCAGTTGGAATTTCTCGATTTATAATGCGTATGCGCGCGAAAATGCCTACGCTATTAATTTTCAGCCCGATCCAAACGACCCAACTAAAATGCAGGCGGTACAACTGTCGCTTTTCCGGATCGTACCGTCAATTACTTATAATTTTAAATTTTAAACTGAAATGGGGATGCAAGCTAAAACAAACAGGGGAAGCAGGGTGGCGCTTTCAGCCGTTGTTTCATTAATTCTCCTTTTTACGCTCAACGGCTGTGAGAAAGTGATTAATCTGGATTTGGTCAATTCGGCGCCCCGATTGGTAATTGACGGATTGATTACCGACGGCTTTGGCCCTTATCGGATAACGCTCAGTAAATCAGGGAGCTATTTTAATCAACCGGTTTTGTTGCCCGTGACAGGCGCACTGGTTGTCATTTCCGATAATGTTCGGACAACTGATACCCTAAAGGAAACTGAACCAGGTATTTATCTTACAAAAAAACTTAATGGGATACCGGGCAGGACCTATTCGCTGATGGTTTTGTATGAAAACAGAAAATACACCGCTTCTTCAACCATGTTCAGTCATGTCGATATGGATGCGCTGAAATTGGAAAAAAGTCAGTCGCAAGGATTTGGGTTCGGGGGAAATGGTAAAAATGGCGTTCGTATTGATATCCATTGCATTTTTAAAGATCCGGTAGAAAAGAACTTTTACCGGATTAAGTTCTATACCAACGACTCGATCAATCTTGAGAATTATAGATTAATCGATGATCAATATATCAATGGGAAGTTAATTGATCTTCCTGTTGGCCGTGTTAAAGTTGGCGATGTCGTCAGGGTTGAACTTATTTCGCTTGATAAGAGCACTTATGAGTATTACCGGACCCTCCGCGACCTGCTGCATACAAATCCAATTTTTGGTTCAACTCCAGCGAACCCGAATACCAATCTAACAAACGGCGCGTTAGGCTATTTCGGGGCATGCGCCATTTCCGGGGAAACCATTATTATTACCGACTCCTTGTACAAGAACGCGAAATGACAAGAAAAACACATCCTGCCCTGTGACTGAGTGAATTAAACTAATAGGTTCTGTATAATCATTCGTGGTGTGCCAATGAACTCTTGACACAACGTGATGCTTAATTTATTTCAGCATCCTTGCTTTCAGTTAGGTTAGGAGGCTGGATCAAACAACAAAAACGATTAACCAGGCATCCCGAATTTGTTTCGGAGTGACAATTACTGTACGCTTGAATACTGAAACCCCGACTACCAAACTTGCGGGCAGGACGCCTTCGATGTGAGTTCTGCCACATCAGGACGGGATTAATGGCCTTTGAAACAGTCTCTTGCCCTGAAGGATATGATTAACCATAAGGGAACGATAAAATTATCCGATCCGCTTACCAGCCATTGGACCGGGTTTCAGGCTATGAATTTCATCAATGTGAATTAATATCACCGCTTTAGGTTTAGGCATTCCGGCTTTCTGCGACATCTCTGCCGACTTGTCATAAATTTCGCCTTCGGTTAACACTTCAGGAGTTCCAAGAAACCGATACCCGTCAAGAATTTCCCGGTTAACAACTGCCACCGCAACTTTTGATCCATCCAAAATATTTTTATATGTTGTTCCTCCTGTACCTTCGCTAAATATCAGGGTTTCATCATCGAAAACCCGTGTCGAACGCTTTGGTGCATTGTTCGGAATGCCTTCTTTGCTAACTGTTGCCTGGAAACACTGTTGTGTTAAAATCATTTCCTTCATTTCCTGAGTAAGTTTTGCCATGATAATCAATCTCCTTTCAAATTTAATAAATGGATAAGCTGTTTTTAATAACGATTCCGCCAGTTTCAGGAATGACAGATAACTTTTTATGGAATCAAATCCAAATGTACGACTAAAAACAAATCATTCACTCCGATAAGTAACCGCCCACGAGGAATTCACATAAAAAACCCTGATAATGCGAATTACCAGGGTTTCTGCATTCTGTTCGTCTGCCGGTTTAGATTTGAACCAGGTAAAGTCTGGTTTTAGGCAAATTGTGAATGGTAAATCCCGGGTTCGAATTGCATTGGAAATAAAGATTGGCATCTCAAACCCTCTTTTGAAATTCAAATCACATTAAGGCATCGAAATCTGCAGTTTGTACCCATTTTTCAGGCATTTCAGGAGCAGGAACCCGAACGGCAGTGCTTCGCCGTTCTTTTTTCTGAATTTCAGGTAAACAATCTGACATTTAAATAGTTATTTTGTAATAGAAAGACCCAACAGGCAAAAAATTCATAATTACCTCTGAATATGACAATTGGAAACGAAGAATTAATCAAAATCCTGCATCTGGAAGATGATGTAACCGATTCGATGCTGATCAAAATTCAGCTCCAAAAAGATCACATCAAATTCGAATATTTTTTTGCAGATAACGAACTCGATTTCCTGAAATTTTTAAATACCCAACACATCGACATCATCCTTTCGGATTACAACCTGCCTGGTTACAGTGGCTCCGAGGCTTTGAATTTTGTCAAAGGCAAGTTTCAGCATATCCCTTTTGTATTCGTCAGCGGAACGATGGGCGAAGAAGCAGCCATTCAATCGCTCCTGAACGGTGCCACCGATTACGTCCTGAAGAACAGGCTCGATCGGCTCGGTTCTGCCGTCAGGCGCGCCCTTCGCGAATCTCAATTACGTCAGGAATATCAAAAAGCCAGCGAAACACTCCGGCAACGGGAAGAACAATACCGGACACTGATTGAAGGGATGAACGAGGGGTTGATGCTGACTGATAATTTAGATAACGTTTTGTTTGTGAACCAACAGACCTGTCGGATTACCGGTTATTCGGCTGATGAATTGATCGGCAGGAATTGCCACCAAATCTTATTCGAATACGGGGGCAAGGCGATCGATCCTGGAAACGAAGACTTCGTGAAAATTAGCAGGAAGGATATTTATGAAATTGAAATTTTCAGGAAGGATCAGACTAAAATCTGGATCAGGGTGAGTTGTTCGCCCGTTTTCGATGAACAGGGAAATATAACCGGGTCGATTGGGGTTTTCGAGGACATAAACGATCGTAAAAAAGCAGAAGTGGAACTGCGGAAACTGACTCGTGCTGTTGATCAAAGCCCCGATTCGATTGTGATAACCGATACCAATGGGGTGATCGAATATGCCAATCCAACCACATTTAAACTGACCGGTTTCCTGAAAGAAGAATTACTTGGCCGGAAACCCAGTATTTTCAGTTCTGGCGAAAAATCGCCCGAAGAATACAGGCAACTTTGGGAAACAATCCGTTCAGGAAAGGTTTGGACCGGTGAATTTCATAACCGAAAAAAGAGCGGTGAACTGTACTGGGAAGCCGCAACTATTTCGCCAATCTTCAACAATGAAGGTAAAATCACGCATTTCCTGGCCATTAAGGAAGATGTGACCGAACGCAACAGGCTCAATCAGGAACTGGTTGCTGCAAAAGAAAAAGCGGAGGAAAGCGACCGGCTGAAATCGGCTTTTCTGGCCAACATCAGCCACGAAATCCGTACCCCGATGAACGGGATCCTGGGTTTTTCGGAATTACTGAAAAACCCCGACCTGAAACACGAAGCCCGACAGCGATACATTGAGGTCATTGAGCAAAGTGGCTCCCGGATGCTCAACATTATCAACGATATTGTTGATATTTCAAAAATTGAGGCAGGCCAGATGAGCGTGAATATCCAGGAAACAAACCTGAACGTGGTTTTCAGGGATTTGCTGGCCTTTTATTATCATGAAGCAAAAGCCAAAGAACTTCGTTTTACGTTTGCGATGGAACTTCCGGATAACAAATGCATCATCATGACCGACCATACCAAACTATACCAGATCCTTTCAAATCTGATTAAAAACGCACTGAAATTCACCAGGCGCGGATCTGTTGAGTTCGGATGCAAACTGACCGGGCCGTCAAATGCCATGCTCGAATTTTACGTTCAGGATACCGGCAGTGGTATTCCTGAAGATCAGCGGAGTATGATTTTTGAACGGTTCAGACAGGGAAGCATTTCACTTTCAAGATCATACGAAGGTGCTGGGTTGGGATTGTCTATTTCAAAAGCTTATGTTGAAATGTTGGGCGGCCAAATTGGGGTTCGTTCTCAAATGGGTGAAGGTTCGTCGTTCCATTTCACGTTGCCACTGAAGCTCAAAACAAAATCAAATCCTGAAACCCCGCAACAAACGGAGACTGAAAAGGAGCCTATTCCGATTAATATTTTATTGGCTGAAGATGACGAGAATGGCCGCTTGTTTCTAAAAACCATCCTCGAAATTGACAATATGGTGGTTTTCGAAGCCCGGAATGGCAAAGAAGCCGTGGCGTTGGTCAACAAAATTCCGGAACTCGACCTGGTCCTGATGGACATGCAAATGCCGGAAATGGATGGGTATGAAGCTACGCGGCAAATAAAAAAAATCAGGCCCGAACTGCCGGTCATTGCCCAAACAGCTTATGCTTTTGTTGAAGACCAGACAAAAGCACTGGAGGCAGGTTGTGACGATTACATCTCGAAACCCTTGAAAAGAAAGGCTTTGCAAGAAAAGATAAAAAAATTCACGAAGAAATAAATGCTTGTGCCGCACGGGTGATCGGTCGTAAAGAAAATTTTTCAGTCCATTTCAATTGCACTTTTGTTTGGCAAATTGCGTTCAGTTCCTTATCTTAGTTAAGCATAATCATTTCAAGCATGTATAAAAAACTAAGTATCAAGGAATGGGCTGTTGAAGACCGTCCGCGCGAGAAAATGCTCGCCAAAGGAATCCGTTCGCTTTCGGATGCCGAACTGGTTGCCATTTTAATTGGTTCCGGCAACCTGGACGAATCGGCCGTTGAACTTTCGCGCCGGATGCTGGCCTCGGTAAACAACAACCTGAACGAACTTGGAAAAAAAAGCATTAACGACTTGCGGAAATTCAAGGGGATCGGCGAAGTTAAAGCCATCAACATTATGGCAGCCCTCGAACTTGGGCGGCGCCGCAAAGAATCGGGACCCGACGAAAAACCCAAAGTGGCAACCAGCGCCGATGCAGCCAGAATCTTCAAACCCATGCTGAGCGACCTGCCACACGAAGAATTCTGGGTATTGCTGCTCAACCGCAATAACCTGTATATCGACAAAATGATGGTCAGCCAGGGCGGTTTGGCCGGAACGATCATCGATGTGCGGATCATTCTTAAAATGGCGCTCGACAAGTTGGCCTGTTCAATCATTTTGTGCCACAACCACCCTTCAGGAAACCTGATACCCAGCGACGCCGACAAGGATATCACCAAAAAAATCAAGGAAGCCGGAAAATTCATGGATATTCCGGTACTCGATCACCTGATTATCGGGAATGATGCGTATTTTAGCTTCGCCGACGAAGGACTGATCTGATT
>JBBIHV010000011.1:10102-22474 GCA_037446835.1 Sunxiuqinia sp.
ACCCGAACCCAATCCCCGGGTTGAATTCACGTTTGAATTTATTTTTCAAACCATTCTTGGCGTTGAGGTTGTCCTTACGTCAGAACCCGATAAATTTCTGCACGCCAACCTGCCAAAAATCAATTATTCACACTCCAATCTTTCTTCCGGCCTGTTCCTGAAAGCGCATTCCATCCTGTTTGAAAAAAACATCACCGAACAGATGGTTTCAGAAATTGAATACGCCGGAAACCGCTACTTTTTCCCAACCTCCGACGACTCGTTCCTGCCCTTCGACCCGTTTGCCTGCACCTTCTATCTGCTCACCCGGTACGAAGAATATCTTCAGGAAATAACCGATGAACACGGGCGCTTTGCCGATTCCGAAAATTTGCTTGTCCGCCGGAAACTGCACCAGAAACCAATTGTCGATCGGATGGCATACCTGGTTGCCGAAAGAATTTCGGAAGCTTTTCCGGAGTTTAAAATCCGGGAACGCGAATTTAAATTCCTGACAACCATCGACATCGACAATGCCTGGGCATTTAAAAACAAGCAGTTCCATATTTCGCTGGGCGCCACGTTAAAAGCTATCCTGCACGGACGGTTGAGCGAGCTGAAAAACAGGCTGGCTGTTTCCCTCAGACTTCGGCCCGACCCGTACGATTCGTACAAATACATTCGGGAAACGTACGACGGGCACCTCGATCACCTCATTTTCTTTTTCCTGTTGGGCGACCGGAGCCGTTACGACAAAAACATTTTGCACAAAAATACAAGGTTCAGGCATTTGATTATCAGCCTTTCATCGGTTTGCCCGATTGGGATTCACCCGTCGTACGCCTCAAACCACAAACCCTGGTTGCTTGAAAAAGAGAAAGAACGCTTAGAGAAAATCATTCAAAAACCGGTCAGCCTGAGCCGGCAACATTACCTGAAACTAAGATTTCCGCAAACGTACCAAAACCTCGTAAAATCGGGCATCACCGACGATTTTACCATGGGATTTGCCAGCCTGGCCGGGTTCAGGGCCGGAACCTGCACCTCGTTCCCATTTTTCGATTTAAGCCGGAATGTGCACACTGAACTGATGATCCATCCGTTTCAGGTCATGGATGTGACACTGAAAAACTACCTGCACCTGAATCCCGACGAAGCGTGGCAACTCATTTCCGGGTTGATGCAGGAAGTGAAAAATGTGAACGGAACCTTTACCAGCCTCTGGCACAACGAATCGCTGAAAGGTTCGGGTTCGTGGAAAGGTTGGCACAAAGTTTTTGAACAGGTTTTTGAAACGGGCTTAAATTTCGAACATGAACAATCCTGAAGTGCATTTTGTAAATCACGGTGAAATCGACCGGGCAAAGTGGGCCCGGCGTGTTGCAGCTTCCTCTGTTCCACTGGTTTATGCCGAACCTGAATACCTCGATTTGGTTGCCCCGCATTGGGATGCGCTCGTTTGCGGCGATTACGATCATGTCATGCCACTTTCAGTTTCCCGAAAAATAGGACTTTCGTTTTTGCTACAACCCCTTTTTGCACAGCAGCACGGCATTTTTCCTGAAGCCGGTCAACTGGTTCAGGACATTTTTCTGAAGGCTGTTTACAACCGGTTCAGCTACGTGGCCATTCATCTGAATGCGTCGCATTCCGGGTCTTTTCCTGAAGTATTTTCAGTCGGTCGGCGAAATAACTTTATTTTGGATCTTGCTCCTGGCTATGAAGACCTGGTCGGGAATTATTCGAAACATACCCGGCGGCAAATCAAAAAGGCTGAATCGGAGATGGTTTCGGTTGTAAAAGGCTTGCCTGTAAACGAATACATTGACCTGAAAAACGGGGCTACTGAAAATAAACTGCCGCAGCAATCGATGCAAACCCTCCGGCAGTTGATTTCCTACGGATATTCATCCGGAAAAGGGATTCTTTACGCGGCTTATAACCGCGATAATTTGCTTTGTGCGGCGGCTTTTTTCCTGCAATCAGGTGGCCGGGCTGTTTACCTGAATGCTGTTTCCACCCCGGAAGGGAAAAGCACAAATGCGATGCACCTCATTGTCGATCAGTTTATTAAGGAACATTCAGGCCAAAAGTTAACGCTCGATTTCGAAGGATCGACTATTCAGGGAATTGCCCGTTTTTATCAGGGTTTTGGAGCGGTTTGCGAACAATATTTTACCCTGAAATCGAACAGGTTGCCCATTCCGCTTCGGTGGTTTATAAAATAACTGCGATGAACAACAAACCTGTCAAACGAATATTATCATCACTCACCGGGGTTTTCCCGGTTAAAATGCTGATGCCGGCTTACGGGCACCGCTTCATTTTTCCTTTCTGGCACGCCGTTTCAGATACGCCGCCGGTACATTTGTCGGGTTTGTACTCGATGCCAACCGCTGGGGAATTTAGTTGCGACCTGGATTTTTTGCTGAAGCATTTCAAATCTGCATCGATTGCCGAGGTGGCTGAACAGCCAAAAAACGCAAGGCTTTTCTTTCCCAGTTTCGACGACGGGCTTGCCGAATGTTACCACACCATTGCCCCAATCCTGAAGCAGAAAGGGGTTCAGGCCGCTTTTTTTATCAATCCTGAGTTTGTTGGCAACCAACTGCTTTTTCATAGGCACAAGGCGAGCGTACTTTTAAATTTTCTGAATGAAAAACGCCCCACGCCTTCTGAAATGAAAGAAGCCGAAAGGGTAGCTGGCAATCGGCTGAAAAACGGTGACATTGCGCATTTTTTGCATCAAGCAGTTTTTACCGACCATGTTTTACTTGATCGGATCGCGCAGGTTCTTGGCCTCGATTTTAACGAATACCTGAAGCAAAACCAACCTTACATGAGCCTTTCCCAAATTCAGGAATTGCAGCGCAACGGTTTTTTGATTGGTGCGCATGGTATGGACCACCGCGAATTTTTCCGTTCTTCGGAATCTGAAATATTGGAACAGGTTGCTTCAAGCCTGGAATTTGTCAGCCAAAAAATCAATCCTCAACCCAAATGGTTTGCTTTTCCATTTACCGATTTCAAGGTCCCGGATACGATTTTTGAAAAGGCGCTTCAGGATAAAATCTGGGACTTAAGTTTTGGTACCGCCGGGATAAAAGACGAAACAATGCAAAACCATATTCAGCGGATACCGATGGAAGGCAGCAAACGGCAACCGGCCGAAAAAGTTATCAGGGCAGAATATGCCTGGTTTGCAGCAAAATCGCTTCTGGGTAAAAATAAAGTGAACCGCCAATGACGCTTTGGGAAAAATATCGGGCCAGTTTTCAGGAAAATGCTTCGTTAACAGCATTTTGCATCGGGAAGCAAGATTATTCGTACCACGAATTTTCTGAATATATTTCCGGGTGCCAGCAACTGTTGTTCAAACATTTGCCCGAACCGACGGGCCAGCCGGTTGGGGTGATGTGCCACGATTCGATCGAAACCTTCGCGGCCATTTTTGCGATTTGGTTTTCAGGCGCCCATTTTGTGCCAATTAACCCGCAGCATCCGGCTTTTGTAAACAACGAAAAAATCGTGCAATCGGGCCTCCGGTTCATTTTGAATTCCGAAATTACCGCAACCGCAGGCGAATTAAAAGCCGAAAGTTTCAGTACAAAAGGGCTCAAAAGCAATGAACCTTTTATTGTTTCGAAGGCCACCGGCAGGGCGTACATTCTTTTTACTTCAGGAAGTACGGGCAAACCCAAAGGTGTCCCAATTTCTGAAACGAACCTGAATGCTTTCATAGAAGGTTTTCTGGAACTCTACCCCGACCTGGCTTCCGGAGACCGTTTCCTGCAAACCTACGACCTCACTTCGGATGCCGCGTTTACCGGTTACCTCATCCCTTTGCTGCTTGGAGCGGCTGTTTTCACTATCCCGGCAGGAGGGTTCAAATACCTGAACATCGTTAAACTGCTTCAGGAATACCAAATAACCTGGACCCAATTTACACCATCGGTATTGAATTACCTGCGCCCGCATTTTAAGTCGATTCGCGCCAACTCGTTGAAACACTCTCATTTTGGTGGCGAAGCTTTGCCTTTCGAATTGGTTTCAGAATGGGCCGGATGTGTCGCGAATGCCGAAATATCGAACATTTACGGGCCAACCGAAACCACCATCACCTGCACCATTCACCGCTCAGCGATCGAAAACCTGGGCGAGCGGGTTTACAACGGGATTATTTCGATCGGGAAACCCATCGGCGAGGTTAAAATCCGGATCATCGGCGATGATTTTCAGGAACTTACGGCGGGAGAAAAAGGAGAACTTTGCATTGGTGGCCAACAAGTGATGCCGGGCTACCTTTCGGCTCCTGAAACAGATAAAAACTCGTTTATAAGTTTTGGGGATGAAGCTTTTTACCGGAGCGGAGACCTGGTTTTCAGCGACGATGATGGCTTCCTTTTCTTCTGCGGAAGGATTGACGATCAGTTAAAAATAAACGGCTACCGTATAGAACCTGCTGAAATTGAGCTTGTTGTAAGCGAACTTGCGAATGGCTCTAAATCGAAAGCTTTTGCATTCAGGAACCAAACCGGAACCGAAAGTATAGTCGTTTTTATTGAAGGACTTGACCGGGATGCCGACAGGCTGAAAGAAGCTTTGCGCGACCGGCTGGCCCCGGCGCTTGTTCCTGAAAAGATTATCGGTATTAGAAATTTTCCGCTCAATGCCAACGGAAAAGTCGATAAAACGGCCCTCTTCGAAACGTATTCAAGTGCAATTTATGAATAGCATAGAAAGTCATATCCGGAATAATTTGTACGAATTTTACCGCCAGACCGCTTCGGCGTGCAACATGCGGTCTGAAAAATTTGACGGTTGGTCGGTGGTACAAAACTGTCCGGGTTTTTGGCCAAACCTGATTTATAATATTGGTAGCGAATTAATTACTGAACAAAACGCACCGATCTTTAACCAGAAAATCCGGGCAGGTTCGTACCCGAATTTGCTGATTTCAGGCGACGAAAACATTCAGCAAACCGATCCTTTCTTCCGGAAGCATGGTTTTTACCCGATAACTGTGTGGAAAGGAATGGCTTTGGAAAGAAGTAGCGAACAAAATGAACCGGGCTTGCCCGGCCCGGTCAGCATCTCGAAACCCGAAACGGAGGCTGAACTGGAGCAATGGATGACAATTGTTAATGAAGAATTGCTTTCGTCTGAAAAACTGGATAAATCGCAAATGCAATCCATTCTGTCTCAACCAAACTTTGAAGCATGGCTGTTAAAAACGAGTGGCGAAGCCGTTTCAACAATCCTCACTTTCAGGACCGGAAGTTCCACAGGCCTGTATTTTGTAGCTACCCAAAAATCGGCGCAACGACAGGGTTTTGCCAGCCTGCTGGTCCGTCAAATTTGCGCGCAGGAAGCTAAAAGTTCTGAAAAACCAATAGTTTTGCATGCCACCCGAAATGGCGAAACAGTTTATTCAAAACTTGGGTTTAAACCCTACAATTCGTTTTTTTTGTACTGGAAAATAAATAAGGACCGATGAACAGACCCGATATTTTTAACCGATTGGAAGCGATTTGCCACCAAATTTTTGGCGCAGCAGCAGTAATCACCGAAGAAACAGCGTCAGCCGATGTTGAAACCTGGGACTCGATGAACCACGTGATGCTTATTGCGGCCATCGAAAAAGAGTTTGCGGTAAAGTTTGACATCATGGAAATCATTGAATTGACAACCATCCGCGATTTTGTCGATTTGGTCGAAAAAAAAACGAACTAAATGCAAATCCTCGAAATCAAGGTCGGCGAATTGGTCGGTTTTACGGCGGGGGACCTTTGGAAACAATTGTCGCCAAAGCCCATTACCGATTTGCGGGCTCTTTCGCAAAGCCTGAACCCACGGGCGAAGCCAGATGATGTGGCGCTTGTTGTTGCTTTCGAAAATGGAATTTTGCTTGGGTTGGTTGGATTGATGCCCGATTGCATCAATGGCAATCCCGACCAACCAATTTGTTCAAATTCGTGCTGGTGGGCCCATCCCGAAAAAGGGAAACACATTGCTGTCCCGTTATTCCTGAAGGCATTTTCGTTGTGCAGCCAGCGTTTGTTTATGACCGATTGTACGCCGCACACCATTGAAATACTTGGAAAAACCAATCTTTTTGATTTTCCTGAAACCACTTCCGGGATACGGGGATTTTTGAAATTCAATTTTCACGAACTGGTTCCGGCAAAATTTCCGGCCACCCATAAACTGAGGCCAATCCTGAACCGGGCCGATCAAATCCTGAATTTTCCAGTTGCTTTGTGCCAAAAAATATACGCATCAAAGTTCCTGAAAAATGGACCTCAGATTGAATATCCGGTTTCGCTAAATCCTGAACTAAAGGTATTTATTAAGCAGCATTCCGAAAATGAATTTACACGCCGATCGGCAGACGATCTGGAATGGATCAGGCAATTTCCCTGGATAAAGCGTAAAACAAGTGCAACCCTGTCCGTATCAATGGATTATCCGTTTTCGTACCTGACCGTAAATTTTGTGCAATATTTTGTCAAAATAACCGATCAGGGGAGGCTTGTCGGATTGCTTTTTATTTCGGTGCGCGATGGGCACATGCGGGTTCCATACACGTGGTTCGACGATAAAAATACCGACCGGGTTCTGATGGCCATTTATCGGCAAGCGCTCCTGAAAAATGCGACTGCGCTGAGCATTTTTAATCCTCGCCTGGCCATTTTGGCAAACGCAACCCCGCATCCGTTCCTGTTCAAAAAGAAAATCATCCGGCTCATGGCCATTTCCAAACAACTCTCTGATAATTACCACCGTTATCCCGAAATTCAGGATGGGGACGGGGATGTTGTTTTTACCTAAAAAAAAGAATTTATCCGATCGTTATTCCGCTTTTTGCGGGTACAAATTGGGATGTAAATTTGTAAAACATACAAGCAGATGTTGACTTTTTAATTAATTTCGCCAAAACTTTTTAAGTAATGAAGGTAAATATTCTCGGAGAATCCAATTCTGTATTCAATCAGTTCATTTCAGAAATCCGGTGTGAAGTAACCCAGAAAGATCCGATGCGTTTCCGAAGAAACCTTCAGCGTTTGGGCGAAATTTTTGCCTACGAGATCAGTAAAACGCTGGAATTTGAAACCACCGACATCAAAACACCGCTGGGGGTTGCCAAAGTTCCTACCCTTGTCCAACAACCCGTTTTAGCAACCATTTTGCGTGCCGGATTGCCTGTTCAGCAAGGTTTGCTGAATGTTTTCGACCGTGCTGAGAATGCTTTCATTTCGGCCTACCGGAAATATGACGAAGCCGGTGAATTTCATATCGAATTTGAATATTTGGCCTCGCCTTCCCTCAACGAAAAAGTTGTTATTTTGTCCGACCCGATGCTGGCTTCCGGAGCCTCGATGGAAATCGGGTACCATGCCCTGATGGAAAAAGGAAACCCCAAACATGTTCATTTGGTTGCCATCATTGCCAGCCGTAAAGGAATGGGATACGTGACCAGCCACATTACCGACGAAAATGTAACCTTGTGGATTGGTGCTGTGGACGAGGAAATGACCCCCATGTCGTACATTGTTCCCGGATTGGGCGACGCGGGTGATCTGGCATTTGGCGCCAAGATCGATTCGCATTAACAGCCCCCTTCCCGTTCCCCCGCAGGGGGAAAGCCGTGGCTGTTTTTTTGTTATTTTCGCCCAGCGAATTAGATCAACAAAATCCCAAGCCCGAAGAGCACGGTAAAAAGCAGGGTAGCCAGCGAAAGTTTCTTCAGGAACGGATCGAAATTTTTAGGTTCGCTGATGCGGTTGATCTGAACCAGATCGCGGATAAACAACGGGAAAGCAAGCACAAAAAACCACTGTGTACCTGAACTTTGATGAATGACCGGAAAAGCGACGGCACAAAGCATCCCTCCGGAAATCAGCAACGTGTGATAAGTTTTGGCGGTTGCCCGGCCCATCCGTACCACCACTGTTTTTTTGCCTGAATTCCGGTCATTTTCGATGTCGCGCATGTTGTTGAGGTTCAGGACACCGGCGCTGAAAAGCCCGATGCTGAAGGCTGGCAGAAAAATATCGGGATGAATTTGGTGCGCGTTCAGAAAATATGTTCCGACGACCGGAAGGATTCCGAAGAAAAGAAAAACGGCCACATCGCCCAGCCCTGCATATCCGTATGGATTACTTCCGGCAGTGTATCGGAAGGCTGCAATCAGCGACACAATTCCGAAAGCCAGAAAGAGCAGGAAGGTTGTCACGTGAAGTCCTTTGGTTCCTTCAGCCACCAGTCCGATTCCACTTACCAGGCTAAGCACAATCAACACAAACATCCCGGCTTTCATTTGTTTCGGACTGATTTCTCCACTTTGAACAGTTCGCTTTGGCCCCACGCGATGATGATTGTCGGTTCCTTTTTGCGAATCGCCATAGTCGTTGGCGAAGTTCGAGAAGATCTGGATAAACAGGGCCGTGACAATGGCCAGAATGGTCACTGTTGAATTGAACCCATCGTCCAGAAATGAAAGAGCCGCTCCCATCAAAATACCCGACATGGCCAGTGGCAATGTCCTCAACCGCGCCGCTTTGATCCAACTTTTTACTGATGCCATTTTCTAATTCTTAAAATAATACGTTTTCAGCCAGCTTTTGTACATGGGGTCAAGAACCATGATGTTCCCAGTCTGAATATCGACAATCTCTTTATTTTCAAGCGCTTTCTTAATCCGGTTGACGTTCGCCGAGGATCCCAATTTGTAATCGTCCATGATGTCTTTTGAGCTAAACTTTTGAACTCCATCGAGCAAAGCCCTCATGAAATTAATTTGTGGCGTTGTCAGTTCTTCTGTTTTCGATTGAAAAAGCAGGCTAAGCTGCGCTACAATTCCCTCATGTGCTTCTTTGACAATGGTTTCGGAACAATCGTCAGTGGTTCGTAACCAGCTTTGCTGGGCCAATTGCTGAACGTAATACGGATGACATTCAGCCAAATCGGCGATTAAAGCCGCATCATTCTCTGAAATGCGCTTTCCGGTTGCTTCAAATCGTTCGCAAATAAAAGGAACCCATTTCTCACGGTCAATTTTGGTCAGGAAAAGGATATCGCCAAACTTGTAAAAGGGCATCGACGAACTGGTAAAAACGTCCATCAGCATGTGGCGTTTGCTTCCGTACAGGCAATAGGCGACATGCTGATGCTTTTGCCAATGCGCCCTGAGCTTTTTCTGAAAAGCAAGGTGATTTTCGAAGGTCGATATATTTTGAAATTCATCAATGCAAACAATCAGTTTCCATTCTTTTTCTGAGGCAATAACCTCAGCCATGTCAAGAATAGCGTCGGGATGCTTTTTTACCTCCTTCCAATCGAGACTTAAAGCCAATTCGTCCTGATTGCCCGGACTAAAGGAAAGTTTGGGAAGAAAATTACCCAAAAGTCTTTTGGCATTTTCAAGCAATAGTTCAAGTTTCGTGGCTGAAATTTTCAATACTTCACTTGCCAGAGCCTGATAAAACTGCTCTTCGGTGCGAATGTTGAAAGCATCGAGAAAACAAAAGTGAAGACTTTTGTCTGCACTCGTAGCTTCTTCGGCTACCCGTTGCACCAACGAAGATTTTCCCCAGCGACGGGGAGAAATCAGCACAGTATTAACCAATCCGGAAAAATTACCCGACAATCGTCGTCTTTCGTCATCCCGGTCTGTAAAATTCTGTTGAACCGCCAGTTTGCCGAAAACAAAAGGTGTTTCCATACCCTATTTTTGTTACAAATATAAGTAACAACTTTGTAAGTAACAACTTTGTAAGTAACAACTTTGTTACATTGTTAAAATATTGGCATTATGGGAATTTCGGGAATTTTTTAAAATCAGGCTTGAGTTTTTTGAGGAACGCGTGTTTGCCTTAATCAAAAAGGTTATTTCAAAATTTTCAAAATTGCATCAAGTTTCTCCGAAATTTCGTTATCAACATCTTTTAAATCAATAAAATCAACAAGTTCATAAAATCTGCCTTTATGGAAACTCTCCGAACTTTCGATCTTATTAAAAAAACTCTCGAATATTAGAGGAAGATAATCGTCTGACATTTTGCAATTTGCCCACCACGGAGAAGTTCTGTCCTTCATATTGGCCGGAGTTGTATTTTCCTGAATACATTTCAGCATTTTTTCGGCCATGTGCGATGCAAACACAGGGCCTCCAAATAATTTCTGAGCCTGTCCTTCTGCCCATTTCATTAATATCTCTGGAAATGAGAAATAATTTTCCAGTTCTCTTTTCTTCCATTGGAGAATATTAAGGTATTCATCGTTTACATCTTTTTCAAGACGATCAAAAATGGCAACTCCCGTTAAATCAGGAATAATCGCCCGCAATCCGTGAAAATTGCTTTGGGCATGCTTAGGTACATTATCTTTCGTGTAAACAATGTTGGCACTTTCTAAAAGATTGAGGACAGGGTGACTTAGTTTTCTGGCAAAAGCAAGTAATATCCTAAAATCAGTTGCACCTTCAAAATAAAGGACATGTTTTTTTGATTTTGCCAGATAATATTTATCCCATCCGATGTCCGTCAACAGTTTCCTGAACTGGGAAATCTGTTGCTTACTTATTAATGGCTGACAGGTTTCATCAAACATTGCAATTACTATATCACTCTCAGCTGCTTGATTGAGAACGACTTCTGAATGGCTGGCAATTATTAATTGTGAACCTAAGTCTCGTGCAATTACTGTTAACATTTCATAGGTTTCTCTTTGCCTGATTACTTCCAGGTGTGCATCAGGTTCATCAAGTAAAAGTGTTCGGTTTGGATACGAAAACAAATAGGCCAATAGTAAAAGCGTTTGCTGAAACCCTCGACCTGCCGAGGCTAGATCGTAAGTCCTCCCGTCCTCTTGGTAGGTCATTTCTATTTTCCCGGTTTCCGGAATAAAAAAAGGTTTATCGAGTTTCGCCCCAAACTTTGTTTCAATAATTGAAGATAGCTGTTTCCAATATTTTTCTGACTCTTCTTTCTTAAAACTTGAATTGTCAGCATCTAAAAGTTGGTAACAAATATTCCTTAATACATCTGCCGTTTTTCCCTCTCCAATTCGGACATCAATCGAGCCTGGGGTCAACTTATCTTCTACAGTTGCAATTCCCGACATTGGCTGAAGAAAAGCAAGGTTTAGCTGATACTTTTGTGGATCAATTTTGTACCGTTCTTCAGTATCTTCCTTCTTTATTGGTCGACAGTATATTGACTCAGGATTTGAATAGTCAAACTCAATCGCAACATCCCATTTAACTCCATTAGTAATGCCCTCAGCATAAATTTCGATCAAAATATTGGAAGTTTTTTGAGACCCCTGACTACGGTCAATTTCTCGTACCAATTGGTGATACCATATATATTTTGAGGAGGAAACGGGCATTGCGAGCATATCTCTTCGGTTAATCGCAACTCCTGATCTCTGTTTTCCTTGCCGATGCTTATTTTCGGCCAATTTTCTTAAACCCAAATCAAGGAGGGTTAGAGCTTGGAGGATGGTTGTCTTGCCTGAGTTATTTGGCCCAATCAGAACAACTGAATTTTGTAAGTCGAAAGAAATATCTTTCAATTTCTTAAAGTTCTTAATCCTAATTTTCGTGATCATCCTAAGTCTTTTGAAATAGATTTTCTGCTAAAATAGATGAATTATAACTAATTATATCTTTGATTAAGGGAATTTCGGGAATTTTTTAAAGTCCGGTTTGCGTTTTTCGAGGAAAGCGTTTTTGCCTTCCTGCGCTTCTTCGGTGAGGTAATACAGTAACGTGGCGTTTCCGGCAAATTCCTGAATGCCGATTTGCCCGTCGAGTTCGGCGTTGAGGCCAAGTTTCAGCATGCGCAAAGCGAGCGGACTGTGTTCCTGCATTTTTTGAGCCCAGGCAACCACCTCGTCTTCCAATTGGTCGAACGGAACCACTTTGTTCACCAGACCCATTTCCAGCGCTTCGGCAGCCGAATACTGGCGGCACATAAACCAGATTTCGCGTGCTTTTTTCTGTCCCACAATGCTGGCCAGATACGATGAACCCAGCCCGGCATCGAAACTTCCCACTTTGGGGCCGGTCTGCCCGAAGATGGCGTTCTCCGAAGCAATGCTGATGTCGCAAACCACATGCAGCACGTGTCCGCCACCAATGGCGTAGCCGTTCACCATGGCAATAACCGGCTTTGGCATCGACCGGATTTGCTTCTGAACTTCGAGAATGTTCAGGCGCGGAATTCCGTTTTTGTCGATGTAGCCGCCTTTGCCTTTCACGGTTTGGTCGCCACCGGCACAAAAAGCTTTGTCTCCTGCACCCGTCAGGACCACCACGTTGATTTGCTGGTCTTCGCGGCAAATTTTAAGTGCATCCGAAATTTCGTTCACTGTTGTTGGACGGAACGC
>JBBIHV010000011.1:22574-25341 GCA_037446835.1 Sunxiuqinia sp.
GGCGCTGATTTCGCCGTCAGTCAAGACTTCCAGGATTACCGGCCCAAAAAATCCGGGGGCAAAAATTGTGTTTAAACCGGTAGAAAGTTCTTCCTGATTTTCGGCTTTCAGGTAATTTATCCCGAATGCGTTGGCTAAACCTTCGGCTTTCAGTTTATGCCGGGCCACGAAATGTTCGTTCAAAGCTGGCGACTGGCGCGGTCCGCCAATCAACCTGAAAATATTTCCGCCCCCATTGTTCAGCACAATTATTCGCAAATTCGCCGGAAAGTGTTGGTTCCACAAGGCATTTGAATCGTAGAAAAACGCCAGTTCGCCCAGCACAACCGTGTTTATTTTTCCGGAGGACATGGAAAACCCGCAGGCCGTCGATAACGAGCCATCAATTCCGCTTGTTCCGCGGTTGCCGTAATATTCGCAACCGTCGATGGGCGCAAACATTTGCATCAGGCGCACCGACGAACTGTTTCCCAGGTGTACAACCGTGTTTTTTGGAATGTTTTCAGTAATCGTTTTACAGGCAGTCAGGTCTGAAAACGGCGCCCCGTTCAGGAATTTTTCCTGAAGCTGCTTGGCTTTCTGATCTAAAGTTTGCCATGTTTCACGGAAATTGCTGTCGGTATTTTTTATTTTCGGAACAAAATTGTTCAGGAACGAAAACGTTTCGGTAACGATTGTCCGCGTGAGCGAATTATAGGTGTCGGTAAGTTCTCCGGTCAACGATATGTGCCAGTGTTCTTGCGGCTGGTTGGTGCGGAGGAACTGTTTCAGGCGTTTCGAAACAATCTGCTGCCCGAATGTGAGCAGGATTTCGGGTTGAAAATCCGATTTTTCTTTCGGCGAGATGGCGGCCACGGTCGGGTCGGTGGCAGGAATGAAGTGCCCGTCGGAAAGGTTGGTCAGGTGCTCGGAAAGAACCACCGTTCCTGCATCCTGAGCCATCCTTTGCACGAGCGCATTTATTTTTTTATCAGGCGAAAGCTGGCCTGCAACGATCATTTTTCTGGAACTTGAATTCCAGCGTTCCACCAGTTTCCCCAATTCATTTTCAGGAAGGATACCTGTTGCGCGACTGGTTTCAATATTCCTGAATTTGGGAAGTTCGTCGTCGGTATATCCATATAACGGTTCATTCAGCGGAATATTGATATGCACGGGCCCTAAATTTTCTGAAAACAAAAGGTTCAGCGTTTCGTTGACCTGAAGATTGTTCGAGCGAAAGTCGTCGTCGCGTTCGGCTTCCTGAAGGCTGATGCTTTTCAGGGTGTGGTTGGCAAACAGGTTGGCCTGCCGCACCGTTTGGCCGTCGGCCTGATCGACCCAGCGTTGCGGACGGTCGGCTGTGAGGGCCACCAGCGGAATTTTCTGGTAGAAAGCTTCGGCTATGGCTGGCCCATAATTTATTGCAGCCGTTCCTGAAGTACAAACCACAGCCACTGGTTTACGTTTTGCCAGGGCCATGCCCAGGGCCAGATATCCGGCGCTTCGTTCATCAACCACATTGACGCAATGGAACCCGGGATGGCCAAAAAACTGGTTGATGAGTGGCGCATTGCGCGATCCGGGCGAAATGACCACATCGGTTATCCCTTTCTGCAAGAGCAGCGAAGCCAGTTGCTGAACATGTTTTTTGTCGGTTGTCATAGCTGATTTTTATCCTGCGGATTAATTACCGAGAGCAATGTTTTGGCCTTTTGGTTGGTTTCGTCCCATTCTTTTTCAGGAACCGAGCGGGCGGTAATTCCACCTCCAACATACAAAATATATTTGCTGGCCGTAATTTTCATGCAACGCAAATTTACGAAAAGTGAAACGTGCTGGTTCAGCCGCCACGGGCCCAGGTAGCCGGTGTAATAATCGCGTTCGTAAGCTTCTTTGCTTCGGATGAACTCGTCGGCCAGGTCTTTTGGTAATCCACAAACTGCCGGGGTGGGGTGCAAATAGGCAATAAAACTGCCCAGCCGGTCGGATATTTTGCTTGCCGGAAAATAGAACGAAGTTTTCAGGTGCGCCACGTTGCCACTTTCAAGGGTTTCAGGCCCAATGGTTTTATATTGATGAATGTCGAAATTAAAAAATACATCGAGCATGTATCGCGACACAAATGCTTGTTCTTCAATATCTTTCGTACTCCAGTAGTATTCTTCGCCATCGGTTTTGCGAACCTGGGTCCCGGCAAGCGAAACGGTTTCGAAATTCGTCCCATCCGATTTGATCAGGACTTCAGGAGTTGCGCCCATCCACGTTCCGGCAACAGGCAGGTTTACCAGGTAGGTGAATGCGTTTGGCGTATGGCCCTGGAGTTCCAGGAACGTTCGGCCCAACGAGGTATCTGTTCGTTGCACCGGAATCTGGCGCGAAATAATCACTTTTGAAAGGGCCCCTTCACGGATTGAAGCAACGGTTTCGCCAATCATTTTCAGGTAATCTTCTTTTGGCTGAAGGGTACATTCCGATGATCGGGCCCTGGCTTCAAAAGGTTCGAAACGATCGGTATCTGGTTTCTCTTCAATCCTGAAATCTTCAAAATATTCAGCAGGCTTCAGGAGGATTGCCGGACTGTTGCCGGATATCCGGAAGGGTGCAAAAACAAAGCCGGCTGCGCCGTTAAGCAGGTCGAACCGATCGTAAAAACAGACATCTTGTTTGTTCCCGATCAAAAGCCCCAGGCGCGAATCTTTGGGGTAAAACCAGCAGGCAAAAGCGATTTGCTTTTCAAGCAACAAATCGATGAAGGCGGCAGTGCTCGAATTATATCCCATTCCTT
>JBBIHV010000011.1:25441-45699 GCA_037446835.1 Sunxiuqinia sp.
TTTTCAAGCAACAAATCGATGAAGGCGGCAGTGCTCGAATTATATCCCATTCCTTTTTACAATCATATTGGTCACTCTGGCAGTCGAAACCAGTTTCCCGTTTTCGTTCCTGATTTCAACATTCCACAGGTGGGTTTGGTTTCCCAGGTGCACCACTTCGGCACGGGCGAAAACAGTGCCTTCGGTTACACTTCCGGTGTGGTTGGCGCTTACCTGGATGCCGAGAATTTCAAATTCAGCGATATCAACAGCCAGCATCGAGCCCAATCCGGCCACCGTTTCGGCAAGTGCAAGGTTGGCGCCGCCGTGCAAAAAGCCGCCGGGTCGAAAAGTGCGGTTGTCAACGGGCATTTCGGCTTCGACGAAACCCTCGCCCACGGCGGTGAAGCGGATACCAAGATGGCTGACCAGGGTGTTTCTTGTGTATTGGTTAAGTAACTCCAACGGAGTTGACAAGGTAAGTTTTGGAAACATCATCCGGTAAAAATTAAAAGCGTGAAATTAGAAAAATGAAGGGAAGTAGCCAATTATATCCTGAAAAATGACGGACTGGAAATTCAAAGTGTTTAGGAAGAATCTCTTGATGATTCCTTGCCCGAAATGGTTAGTTCGAGCGAAGGGTTTTGCTTTAATCTGGAAACAAAGTACAATTTTGATTCGTGGCTGCCCAAAGTTACCGACAGCCGTTCCGATTTGCCCAGTCCGAGGCTGAACCCCGGGTCCCAAACAAAAATCCAGGCTGCAGTTTCGCCAGTCAGGTCAATAATCTGGTAGGTTTCCGAAACCGCCATGTCCGAATCGTTCAGGATAAGGACACCCCAGGCTCTTGCTTTTTTGTACCACCGGACCGCAACTTTATTTTTTCTGGTGATGTCGCCCCAATAAGGAAGGACGGCGCTTTGGGGCCTCCTTGCTGGTTCCAGGAAACGCCAGATCTCTACTCCTTCAGGATCCATGATCTTAAAATTATCGGAAATACCGATGGCGCCTCCCATAAAACCGGTCCACAAGGCAAGGCTTTTCTTTTCAACTTCGGTAAAGTCTGTCTTGTAATTGCGAAGAAAAATTACATCCGGATCGTTTTGCCAGAATACATTGTTGAAAAACTGGGTGTTGTAACTTTCCTGAAGAATGTGCCCGGTGTTTTTGTCCCATTTCCAGCTTTGGTCCTTATCGATGCGCACCGCATCAACGATACCAATTAACGGCGAATAAGGTGTTTTGTTGGCGGTTATGAAACTTCCGGCGCCAATTTCTTCGCGGATGATGTCCATTACAGCGCGCAAAACCTGTACCGATGATTTCCCTTTTCTTGACCGCTGAACTTCGGTCGAATCCTGCAAGCCCCAATCCAGATAATCGAGTTCAAAGTATGTGAACCCCATTTTCCGGAGAGTGCGGAAAACTTTTGCCAGATAATCTTTCACATCTTCGTTGCTGCCATCCAGCGCATAAAGTTTTCCATCCTGATCCCGGTCCATAACAATCGGGGTGCCTTCGTTATCTTTTAAGATCCAGTGCGGATGGTTCCTGAAGATCCGGCTTTTTTCGTGTGCAACGAAAGGTGCCACATAAATGCCGGCGCGGTACAGCCGCTGAAAAATCTGCCTTGCCGCATCTTCCATTGTTTTGGGCCAGGCTTCGTTGGTGTCGAGCCAGTCGCCCGGGGTGCAGTATCCAGGGCCAATCAGTACCGTTTGTAATTGCACCGGAGGATTTATTCCGTCGAGTACATGAAGTTGGTCGATCAGGTATTTGTAGCTGAACGAGGTCCTGAAATCCTGATAGGAAGACCAGTAGTAATTGGTGTTGGTATCGCGCCGGGCCTGGTTCAATTCAGAAATACTCCATGCCAGGTTTTGCATGGTGCTATATGGTTGGTTCCCGAAATAAATATAAAGATCGGGAAGTTTGATAAATTCATCTTTAAGCGGGACGTTTTCGGTTGAAAAACCGGCTTCGAAGTACAAGGTTTCTTCTCCTTTCCGGTTATCATGCAAGCCCATCCGGCGTGGCCGGTTGAAGATCGAACTTCGCTGGATAAAATCGGACAGTTCGGAAGATCCAATTGAAAGCGTATCTCCGTTGGTGGCGATAAGCCCGGTCATCAGGAAACTATCATAAGACCAGGCTTCTTCCGTTGGATAATCGTCTGAAATTAAATCGGAAGGCTTTTGAATATCAAAAATGCCAGTTTCCCTTCCGGTTCCTGACCCCATCCTGTAAAACCGGCTTGCCCCGCTTAACCGTCCTTCGCCCAGTGGGTTAACAAAGGCTGGGGCATTTCGCATTCCGCTGATTTGGGCGCCAATTGAAATGTTGTTGGGATGGGTTCGCAAATCGAGCATGACAAAGCCGCCCTCGATTTCGTAAATTATACGTTTCCCTTTTGGCGAATCGCCCATAAAAGTGTTCTTGGCGAATATGCTCTGGCCGTTAATTGTTGGGCGACAATTTGTTAGGCGGATGTTTCCTGCAAAAATATCAAAAGTCCCGTCTTCGTGTAAAACCCACTGAGGTTTTCCAAGGATAAAATCGAGGTAGCTGGAACTGCCTGGTAGTGAATTTGCCTGCGATAGTCTTGGAAGGGTGATGAGACTTGCCCCAAGGCCTGCACCAATTAATTTCAGAAAAGCTCTTCTTTCAAAAGATGATTTGGGCATATCTCTCGTTAGGTTTTAAATAGGAAGGCTAAAATTAACAACTTTTAACAGATTTTGGCAAGTACTTCTAAAATGATAGAAAATAATTTTTTCACGAACGGGGTTCCTGAATTTATGATTTTGTGCTTGCGGGTAAATCGTTGATATAAAGGCTTTTTAAGCGTGTTAAGGCCATCTAATTTTTCAGAAAGTAAAGCGTTGCAGCAATCAATCCGGCAGCAACCACAACCCAACGCAGCCGTTCCGGTTTTAACCTGCCGGCCAGTCTTCCACCAATCAACCCGCCTGTTAACGAGCCGAAAATCATCACGAAAGCCACCCACCAGTCAACTTTTCCGGAGAAAGCAAAATAAATGGCCGCTGCCAGGTTGACCGTGAACCCAAGCGCTTGTTTCAGGAAATTGAGGCGCGTAAGCGAATCGTCGGTAACCAAACCAAGCACGGCCATCAGGATAACGCCCAAGCCGGCACCGAAGTAGCCACCATAAATGGCCGCCAAAAACACCAGGCTCATCATTACCAGCGGATTGTGGTGTTCGGTGTGTGCCTGGCCGATGCGGGCAACTACCCAATTTTTAATGCGCACCTGTGCCGCCAACAGCGAAGTGGCCAGCAGGATCAGGTATGGGATGAGGCTTTTAAACGCGCTTTCGCTGGTATTCAAAATGAGCAGGCCCCCTGCAATTCCGCCAACAATGGCTACCGGAAGTAATTTCAGCAGGCGTTTGTATTGCGATTGAAAATCTTTTCGTTGCGACCACATGCCGCCAATCGTCCCGGGGACCAGTGCAACCGTGTTGGTTACATTGGCCACTACCGGCGAAATCCCAAGCGCCAGCAAAACCGGAAAAGTAACCAGCGTACCTCCACCGGCCAGGGCATTGATGAACCCTGCTGCCAGTGCCGCCAGAAAAATGAGTATGTCGTGAAAAAGGGACATGTTATAATGCTTAAAGGGTTCCAAAGATGTGAAATACGAAGAAGAAAGGAAAATGAAGAAAAGAAAATGAAGATCCGATCATCGCATTTAATTCTACATCGTCACTTTCTTGAATTGAAACTCAAGATTTAATCCCAATCAAAATGTTCCACCTTTCCGTTCAGTTTCCAGGTTTTCGGCAGAGGGGTTTCCATCCAGTCGAGTGGTTCGCCAATGGGCAATTCGGTTGAGGCGAGTCGGAAACATTCTTTGATTGTTGCTTTTTGCCCGGCGCCAATGGCTTCGGGTTGCGCCGAAATAAACAGCGGAGTCCCGCTTTTGGCCACCAGTTCCATCCATTGTTTGTTTTTTGCCCACGGAATTTTTGTGGTGAGCCCCACACAATCGCTGTCGGTGGCGTAAAAAGTTCCATGTTGGACGCCTCTGAATGCCAGTGTATTTACACCCATTTTGCGTGTTCGGTCCCATTCGTTTCCCGAAGTATCGTCGCCAATGCGGTTGAGTTCAAACAGTCCGGCGGCCAGGTGACTAATGGTATTGCAACCAATAATATACGTTTCGCCGGCCGCATCGCGAATGGTTCGGTACATGTTCCCGATAATTTCGGCATTGGTTTTCGAAGTGTCGTGCATGCTCCAGCCGGGTGTGGTCATGGTTTTGTCCCTCAGCATTTCAAAACCCCATTTCCCCAGGATGTCGAAGGTTGTGAAATCGAATTTCACCATTTCATAGGTCCATTCTTTGTATAGTTTGAAATAGTTTTTAATCCGTTCAAGGTTCTCCGGAATGCTGGGGTCGAGTACCGGTTTGTTCGCCTCGCGGCCATTGATTATCGGCAGCATCAGTGATCTGGGATCTTTTTCACTTCCGCAAAGTGGCCGAGTCCAAATTCCGGGGCGCATTCCAATTTGCCTAATTTGACCGGCCAGTTTGCCCATGTCGTTGAAATTTTCGTCCGGAGTTTTCATGTCGTCGCCCCAACAGCAATCGTTTGGCGAAAACGACGGGCCGCGAAACCATCCGGCATCAATCACCGAAAACGGGCGGTTTTCCAAGCCATCGGCCATTGGGGCCATCATTTTCGTGAGTTCCAAAATCAGTTTCGCCGAATTATTTCCGTAGGTAAAATACCAGTCGTTTATTCCGTAAACCGGCTGTTTGGGCATGCGCGCTTTTTCGTTCATCACTTTTGTGAACCGGCGCGTGGTTTGAAAAGCCGTTTCTCCCGGGTTGCTTTTGATGGTAACGATTTCAGCAGCTTTCAGTTTACGGTCGCCCAACTGCACGCCATTTCCTCCTGAGCGGGTGTCCATCGTCAGGCTCAGTTCATCTTTTCCAACCTGCCACGAACAAAACGAAGCCGATCCGGTTTTCACGCCAAAACCATTGGTGCCCGAACCCGAATGTTCCATAAAATACCAGGGCAGGATTTCGGTTTCGTTCGATGGGTGCCACGAAACATCGCCGTAGGTGCGTTCCCAGTGGTCGTTCAGGATAACAGAACCTGCATTTTCCGGAATTTTCCAGTGCAGGGTAACCGAACTCAGTTTGGCTCCCGGCGCCTGAATTTCTGCAACCAGGCTGCCTGCTGTTTCCTGAAGCCGAACGGTCAGTTCGTGGAACCTCCATTCCTGTAGGTTTTTTCCTGAAAGTTTAACAGCTTGCCCGTTGAGAATGGCGCTGACGGCATCAGGAAGGTTTATATTTTGCTTTTTCGCCGGAGTGTTCATTGCAAATAAGGAGTCGCTCATAAAGATTGCAGCCAGCGATATTCCGGAGGTGCGGATAAAATTTCTTCGTTTCATGGGGTCGGTTTATTCTAGGTTATGTGTTGAAATTGAGATACTTAAATCTGACGAATTAACCGGTAACGTACTGAACGCATTTTGCTTCAGAAAAACGGGCTAATTTGGCGGACTAAAATACAAAGAATAATGTACCGAAACACGACATTTACCTGGCCTGGGTTGCCGGAAGCGTAAAACTGAACGTGCTGCCTTTTCCGGGTTCACTTACAACTGAAATCGAGCCTTTATTTTTTTCAACAAATTCTTTGCACAAGATCAGTCCTAATCCCGAGCCTCGTTCTCCGTTTGTGCCATTTTGGATTTTGGTATGTTCGAGATCGAAAAGTGAATCCAGTTGTTTTTTCTTCATCCCAATTCCGTTGTCGATAATCGAAATGGTGATGAACTTGCCGGTTTGACTGGTTCCCAGCCGGATGTTCCCACCCGGATTGGAGAATTTAATCGCATTGGTAATTAAATTCCGGAGAGTGGTATGGAACAGGTCGATGTCGGCAAATGCCGGTTGTGTTTCGGCCAACTGAAGTTCGATGTTGATATTTTTCGAATTGGCGATACTTTGGTACAGGTCGAGTTTTTCTTTTATAACTTTAACAACATCAAACTGTTCAGGATAATAATGAATATTGCTGGTTTGTATTTGTGCCCAGTTCAGAAGGTTTTCGATCAGCGAATAGGTTTGTCGGCTGGTCGCATTTAACTGCCCGATCATTTCCAGGCGTTCTTCGTCAGAAAGCTCAAAATATTGTTCTTCAAGCAAATCCTGAAACCCAAGAATTGCGCTGAACGGGCTGCGCAGGTCGTGCGAAATAATTGAGAACAGCTTGTCTTTGGTCGAATTCAGGTTTTTCAACTGATCGTTCTTTTGTTCCAGTGAAATGGCTTGCGACTTGAGCTGGTCATTTTTTGCTGAAATTTCGTTCGTTCGTTCGGCAACCAATTGCTCCAGTTTCTCACTTTGTTTGAGCAACCTTTTGGTCCGAAGGTAAAAGATTCCGGATACGACCGAAATGATCATCAGGGCCAGAAGGATTTTAAACCCAATGGTCATCCACCAGGCGGGGATAATGTCCAAAGAAACAGTTGTTTCCTTCATGCTCCAATCTCTGTTGTCGTACCTGGCTTTTACCCTGAACCGATATTTCCCGGGTTCCATGTTCGAATAAACAGCTTCATTTTTTCCTCCTGAATAAATCCAGTCTTTATCGAACCCGTCTAATTTGTAGGCATAAGTAATTTTATCAGAATGGATGAGGTTAATTGCCTGAAAACGAAAGCTAAAAGAATTGTTGTTGTAACTTAATCTGATGTTCTTTGCATAACTGATGTGCTTCTGGAGAATCGAACTGTCATTTTTAAAAGTGATGCTTTTGTTGAAGAGCATGAAGTCGGTCAGAACAACAGGCGGTGGTTTTGGTTCTGCCTTCAGGCTATCCGGGTTAAAAAAATCGATCCCGTCGATCCCGCCAAAATACAGATCGTTATTGATTGACTTGCAGCACGACATGGTGTTGAACGAGCTTGATAAGAGCCCGTCTTCCTGGTTATAATTCGAAAACCGCCGGGTGAGTGGATCAAACCTTGAAATGCCGTCTTTGGTGCTTAACCAGATGTTGTTTTTATTGTCGCCGATCATCCCCGAAACCTGTTTGTTAGTTAATCCATGCGAATACCGGGTAAATGTTTGATTTTCAGGGTTGTATTTATTCAAGCCCTCCAGTGTGCCAATCCAAATGTTGTGTTGGGCATCTTCGTGTATGGCACGAATGGCATTGCTGCTTATCGAGGTTGAGTCGTTCTTGTTGAAAATAAAATAGTTGAACTTGTTTTCCCCTTTCCGGAGAACATTGAGCCCCCACGAGGTACCTACCCAGATGTTGCCTTTCGAGTCGGCAAATACCTGAAAAAGATAATTTGTACTGAGGTTTTTGTTTTTTTTATTGTAATGATGGAACGTCTTGTCACGGAGGTCGAAACGATCGACACCTTTTCCTTCCAGGGCCACCCAGAGGTCTCCGTTGCTATCTTCGGCAATCGACCGCACGTCGTTATTCGCAATTGAGAGGCTGTCGTCGGGATTGTTTTTATAGCTGACAAAACTTTTTGTTTCGGGGATAAACTGCTGAAGTCCGCCCATGTTCGATCCAACCCACATCCGGTTTTTCGAATCGCGGAAAATGGCGAAGATGGTGCCGTTTCCCAGGCTTGAAGGATTGTTTTCTTCATTCCTGAAGCGTTCCGTTTTTTGTTCCTTAAAATTGAAAACATCAATCCCGTTATAATAATTGCCTATCCACAAATTTCCTGAACCATCAAACGCAAGGGCGCTGATGTTATTTTCTGTGGTGTGCCAGAAGTTTTCTGGCTTGGTATCGTATTGCTTAAAATTATTGTTGTTCATGGCTACATGAATTCCGAAGATGGAATGGTAGCTCCAAAAGTTTCCCTGATGGTCCTGATAAAAGCCCAGCACGTTTTTGGCCAATGCCTTGGGGTCGTTGGCATTGGGATAGTAATTGTAAAAATTGTCGGTTGCCGGGTCATAAAACTTTAAACAGCCCAACGTGCATATCCAGATGTTTTGTTTATGGTCGGCGAAAATCTGAATGGCAAAATTTTCGAAAGTGGCCGGGGAAATGTAATGTTTAAACGATTTGTCTATGAAATCGTACGAATCAATCCCACCACCAAAAGTGGCAATCCAAAGCTTATTTTTCACGAGGGCAACATCATAAACTTCGTTATTCGAAATGGATTGTTTGTTTGCCGGGTCATGAATGAAAGAAGTTATCTGCTTTTTTCCCTGATCATAATAGCTCAGGCCTCCGCCAAAATAAGAACCTATCCATATATTATCCTGATAATCAAATATAATAGCATGAATGTAGCCTTTCTTTAATTCAAGTATTTTCGAAAAATTATTTTGTTGCTGATTGTATTTATAGATCGTTTTTTCGTAGGCAATATAGATTTGACCTGAATTGTCCTGGGCAATAATCCCAATATCATAACCAGGAACGCCCTTTAAATTGCCATCGACCACAACCGGGGTGAAATTGTCGGATTCGGGATTGTACTTATACAATCCTTCACTGGTGCAGACCCACAGATTCTGCTTCTTATCGATAAATAGTTTATTGATCCTGGAAAAGGGAAGTGACTTTTTATCATTCTCATTGTACCGGTAAGTATAAACGGTTTGGCCATCAAACTTGAATAATCCCTGATCGGTTCCAATCCAAAGATATCCGGCAGAGTCTTGTACAACGGCCGTTGCATTAATGTTTGAGATATCTTTTAAGGCATTTAAAGAGGTAAATTCCAGATTGGGCCTCTGGGCGAAAACAGAAAAGGTTGTGGTTAAAAAAAATAAGATAAATACCAGCTTAATTTTGGCAGAGCTTAATGTTTTTAACATCTTGATCGACATAAGAAAGTACCGTTAAAGTGGTGGTTAAGCTAGCAAATTATTTTTGGAAATGAACATCAATTTTAGAAAAATTGAGCGACCGGGTCCTGCTCCGTTCCAAATTGCCAGTTTTGTGCCGTTCCCTTGAAAATTAGTTTTGGAGCATGGCTCGTTTCATGTTGTTAATTATTCGTTAAGGTGAACGATGTTTAGGCAATGTGTTATTAAAATGAAATTTATTTAGCCGATATTTGTGCAAAAGGATTATTAATATAATTATTCATTGTCAAAAAGATAGTTGGATATGGAATTCAAATGTAAAAAGGCAGGCAATGAATGTTACGGGCTCAAGGAGCTTGAACTTTTGTTTGATATTAGTCAAAGGCTCATTCAGAGCAAAGAACTGAAGAACGATTTATCGGCAATACTCGAAATGCTGGTCAGGTACCTGGACGCCGAACGTAGTTTCCTCACCATTTTTAACCGGGAGACCGAAAGCATCCTGATTGAGGCTGCTTATGGTTACAGCGCGGTACAGCAAGCTCGCGGGCGGTATCGGCTTGGCGAAGGGATCATCGGTCGGGTGGTCGAAATGTCGCGTCCGGTGGTAATCGATAAAATTTCCAAATCAAGTTTATTCCTGAACCGGACTGGTCAGGAATTGACAAAAGATGGCCAGGAATTGACTTTTATTTGCAACCCGATTATTGAGGAAGGCAAAGTAACCGGAACGCTCAGTGTGATACGGATTTACAACCCCCATATTTCGTATGATGAAGATAACCGGCTGTTATCCATCATCGGTTCAATGATTTCCAGAAGTGTGCGGACGAAACAGGAGCGGCTGGAGGAAATGGAAATACTGAAACAAAAAAATATTCAGTTGCAAACTCAGCTTGAAAATGATTTCCGGCCTGGAAACATTGTCGGAAATTCGGGCAAAATGCGTGATGTTTATTCGCTGGTGAGCATGGTTGCCGAAACCAATTCAACCGTTTTGATTCGTGGCGAAAGCGGGATAGGGAAGGAGCTGATTGCCGATTCCATTCATTTTTCGAGCCCGCGCGCAAAAAAGAATTTCATCAAGGTGAATTGTTCGGCATTGCCTGATACACTGATTGAAAGCGAGTTGTTCGGTCACGAGAAAGGTGCGTTTACTGGTGCCGAAGCCCGGCGAAAAGGGCGGTTCGAACTGGCCGATGGCGGGACTATTTTTCTGGACGAAATTGGCGACATCCCGCTTTCAACTCAGGTTAAATTGCTGAGGCTCATTCAACAACGAGAGTTTGAGCGTTTGGGCGGGACCGAAACCATAAAAATTGACGTGCGCATTGTTTGCGCCACCAACCGGAACCTGGAAGAACTGATCCAGAACAATGAGTTTCGCGAAGATTTGTACTACCGCATCAACGTGTTCCCGATTTTTGTGCCGCCTTTGCGCGACCGCCGAAACGATATTCCGTCGCTGGTCGATCATTTTATCGAAAAATTCAACAAGCGCAACAACGCCAAAATCATCCGGATCACCACTTCAGCGCTGAATATGCTGATGGTTTACCGCTGGCCGGGAAATATCCGCGAACTTGAAAATTGTATCGAGCGCGCCTGTATCCTGAGCAAAGACAATGTGATTCACAGTTACGATTTGCCGCCATCACTTCAAACAGCCGATTCATCCAACACAAAATCTTCAGGAGGCCTGACCTATACCATCGAACAGGTTGAAAAACAACTGATCCGGGAGGCGCTTGTCAGCTCAAAGGGCAACATTGTCAAGGCTGCCGACGAATTGAAAGTGACCGAGCGGATGCTGGGAATCCGCCTGAAAAAGTACGAAATCGATGCATGGCGATTTAAAGTTTGAAGCCCAGAGCCTCCCCCAAACCCCCTCCACAAGAGGGGGCTTAAGAACGCTCCGAACAAGGGATTGGATGGATTAATGGTTAGATGGTTAAAAAACGCTGTGGTTTCACTGTGTTCACTCTAGTTAAATAAGCCGGCTTAGTGAAACTTGGTGTCTTTTAGACTTGGTGTCATTTAGTCTGAAAGAAATCGTAAATTGTAAATAATTGAATAGTAAATTAATTTCTCCATGGAACTATCTATCCTGTACGTCGATCTTCAAAACCCGGTGCATTGCGGTCATGTCATCAAATTGCTCAACGATTACATGAACGACCCGATGGGAAACAACTGTCCGATGCCCAAAGGCTTGGCACCGCAAATCATTTCAGGGTTAAAACATTACTCCGGATTTCTTGGGTTTTTCGTCATGGCCGACGATCAGTTTGCCGGATTGGCCAACTGCAACGTCAATTTTTCAACTTTTCAGGCCAAACCGCTCATCAACATTCACGATTTTATTGTTGCCCCTGAATTCCGCAACATTGGGGCTGGCCATTTTTTGCTGCGCGGAATTATCAATTATGCGTCGGAGAACGGTTTCTGCCGCGTGAACCTCGAAGTGCGCGAAGACAACCTCACCGCCAAATCGCTCTACAAAAAGATGGGCTTCTCTGATTGTGTGCCAAAGATGATGTTTTGGGAGAGGAAATTGTAAGGATCTCCTTAAACCTCCTAATTTTTCAAAAATTTGGAAATGTGGTTTGCTTTTGTCCGTTGGCTAAAGCCAAATGGCACAGGATAGGCTTCTCTTGAATTTTGGAAATGCAATTTTGAAATGCGGATAACCTTTGTCGTCACTTGGATGTGACGAACATGATGCCATAATCCTTTCAACCACCTGCTGTTTAGGTTTTTTACTCGTTCCTGATTGAAGTAAACATAGAAATTATTTACATTTGGGAGTGCGTTGCCTAAACGGGTTTTGGGTGGGTTATAGGAAATAAGAGCATGTTGTTGGCATATATTATAAAAAGCATAAACTGCATTTCGTTATAAATATGAGTGATATAGAAAAAAACTACTGTCAGACGAAGTCTTAACTTTTACAGTAGCGCCGAAGACGACTTACCTACTCCCAAGCTTTCTCATTCCTTCTTTCCTACCAAAACGTAGGTTAAGCCAATATTAATACCCTTCAAACCCTTGCTGGCATTGGTTTTTTGCCGAACAACACGTGCAGGAACCAAAAATCGTGATTCCTACGAATTGGTAGGATTTTTTCGTGTGCCAAAATTCCTTCAGCAAAATTTTAATTGTTCTAAGTTTCAGATTACCAATATTCAAGGCTCAATTTCGGTCTCCGGTCTCCGGACTTCAAACTTCTTCTGGCATCATTGTCGTAATGCTTCGGCCAAACACGAAAGTTTAACCCGTAAAAAATACGAAAATGAGAAAAATTGCAATTTATGGTAAAGGTGGGATCGGTAAATCCACTACCACACAAAACACCGTTGCCGGATTAGCTGAGGCCGGATTTAATGTAAAAGTGGTGGGTTGCGACCCGAAAGCCGACTCTACCCGCTTGTTGCTGGGCGGCATGGCCCAGAAAACAGTTTTGGACACTTTGCGCGAAGAAGGCGAAGATATCGACCTCGACGATATTGTGAAAGTTGGCTATGGCCGTGTACGCTGCGTTGAGTCGGGCGGCCCGGAACCCGGGGTTGGTTGTGCCGGCCGTGGTATCATCACGTCCATCAACCTGCTTGAACAGTTGGGTGCCTGGGACGAGAAATACAAAATCGACTATACTTTCTACGACGTACTGGGCGACGTGGTCTGCGGTGGTTTTGCCATGCCGATCCGCGAAGGAAAAGCCGAAGAAATTTACATCGTGGTTTCAGGAGAAATGATGGCCATGTATGCCGCCAACAACATCTGCAAAGGGATTAAAAAATATGCCCAGGCCGGAACTGTCCGTTTGGGCGGGCTGATTTGCAACTCGCGTAATGTGGACAACGAACGCGAAATGATCGAAGAACTGGCCCGTCAGTTGGGAACAAAAATGATTCATTTCGTACCGCGCGACAACATGGTGCAGCGTGCCGAGATCAACCGCAAAACAGTGATTGAATTCGAACCGACCCACAACCAGGCCGACGAATACCGCAAATTGTCAAGAGCCATCAACGAGAATACCAATTTTGTTATTCCAAGCCCTCTGGCAATGGAAGACCTGGAGACTTTGTTAATTGATTTTGGCATTGCAAACTAATACCCCCAACCCCCTAAATGGGACTATTACAGGATCACTGCTTTCCTAAAAGCGGGTGAAGTCCCCTTCAGGGGATGCAGGGATGATTCAAATAAAAACTAAAAAAATAGGAGATACAAACTATGTTAATGATCAGAGCAATAATTCGTCCGGATAAATCGAGTAAAGTATTGAAAGCCTTGTTTGAAGCGGGCTACGTGGCAGTGACAAAAATCCCGGTGGTGGGCCGTGGTAAGCAGCGTGGTATCAAAATCGGTGATGTGACTTACGATGAATTGCCAAAGGAAATGCTTCTCATGGTTATTAAGGACGAAGACAAGGATTTTGCGGTCACCACCATTATGGAAGCTGCACGTACCGAACCCAAGGGAGCTTATGGCGACGGAAAGATTTTCATTACCCCGGTAGAAGAAGCCTATACCATCAGCCGCGGGACGAAAGAGTTGTAACAAGCTAAAAATTAATGATATGAAGTTAATCATGGCAATCATACGCATCGACAAGATGAACCGGACCAAACGGGCTTTGTCGGCTGCAGGCCTTCCTTCGATGACAGCTACCGGAAAAGTGTTTGGCCGTGGAAAAGGCCTTTGGGATGCCAAAGTGCTGGAAGGCATAAAGAAAGACCTTCCGGAGGCATTGGCCCATTTGAGCAAAGAGCCCCGTCTCCGCCCGCAGCGGGTGGTAACGATTGTGGTTACCGATGATCATCTCAACAAAGCCGTTGAAACCATCATCGAAGCAAATCAGACCCCTGAACCGGGCGACGGAAAAATTTTCGTCATTCCATTGTACGAATCGGTCCGGGTCAGGACCGGCGAAACAGGCGACATCACACTGGATTAAAACTTACAATTATGCCAAACAAAAGAGATTATACCAACGGATTACCGGACCCTTCTTCGCTTAAGGAAGAAATCCTGAAAAAATATCCACCGAAATTAGCTAAAAAACGGGCCAAAGCATTGGTGATAAACGATCCTGTTCAAGATCAGGAAATTATGGCCAATGTGCGCACCATTCCGGGAATCATTACCCAACGCGGCTGTACTTACGCCGGATGTAAAGGGGTAGTTTTGGGGCCAACCCGCGACATTATCAACCTGGTTCACGGACCTATCGGCTGCAGCTTTTACGCCTGGCTCACCCGTCGTAACCAAACCCGTGTTCCTGAAGGTGGAGACAACTTTATTTCTTACTGTTTCTCGACCGACATGCAGGACGAAAACATTGTGTTCGGGGGTGAAGCTAAACTGAAAGAAGCCGTTCGCGAAGCTTTTGAGATTTTCAAACCAAAGGCCATCGGTATTTTTTCGACTTGTCCGGTGGGTTTGATCGGCGACGACGTCCATTCCGTAGCCCGCGACATGAAAGCCGAACTGGGCATCAACATTTTTGGGTTCAGTTGCGAAGGTTACCGCGGCGTTTCACAGTCGGCTGGCCACCACATTGCCAACAACGGTGTATTTAAAAATGTGGTTGGTCTGAACGACCGTCCCCGTGCCGGAAAATTTCAGGTGAACATGCTGGGCGAATACAACATCGGTGGCGATGCGTTCGAACTCGAAGCCTTGTTCGAGGAAGCCGGGATTACCCTGCTTTCTACTTTCTCCGGAAACTCTACCATTAAAAGCATGGAATACTCGCACACTGCCGACCTGAACATGGTCATGTGCCACCGTTCCATCAATTACATTGCCGAAATGATGGAAGAAAAATATGGTATTCCGTGGATCAAAGTGAATTTCATTGGAGCCGAATCAACGGCCAAATCGCTCCGGAAAGTGGCCGACTATTTTGGCGACGAAGGCTTGAAAGCTAAAGTCGAAGAAATCATCGGGCGCGAATTGGCCAAAGTGGAGGTTGTAAAAAGTTCAGTAAAACCACGTGTCGAAGGCAAACTGGCCATGATGTTCGTTGGCGGTTCGCGTGCCCACCATTACCAGGATTTATTCAATGAACTAGGAATCCGCACCGTTTCTGCCGGATATGAGTTTGCCCACCGCGACGACTACGAAGGCCGCAAGGTGATGCCAACCATCAAGATTGATGCCGACACACGGAACATCGAAGAACTGACCGTCACGAAAGATGAAAAACTCTTCAGGAACGATTTGGTTGAGAAAAAAGCCGGGTTAATGAGTAAAGGTTTCGAGTTCAAAGATTACAACGGAATGATGCCCGACATGGTGAAAAATTCGCTGGTCATCGACGATGTGAACCACTGGGAAACCGAAAAACTGATCGAATTCTACAAGCCGGATGTATTCTGTGCCGGGATCAAAGAAAAATACGTGGTCCAAAAGGCTGGCGTTCCTTTGAAACAGTTGCACAGTTACGACTACGGCGGCCCTTATGCAGCCTTTGGCGGAGCCATCAATTTTTACCGCGAAATGGAGCGGATGCTGGCTACCAAAATCTGGAAAATGATTGACGCCCCCTGGAAACACGAGTCGGAACTGGTGGGCAGCATGACAATTGAAGCTTAAAATTCAGGAGGAACCAAATATGTTACTACGACATACCACAAAAGAAGTAAAAGAACGGACGGCATTGACCGTCAATCCGGCAAAAACCTGTCAGCCAGTTGGCGCCATGTACGCGGCGCTGGGCGTTCACGGATGCCTTCCGCACAGCCACGGTTCGCAAGGTTGTTGCTCGTACCACCGCAGCGCGCTCACCCGTCACTACAAAGAACCGGTAATGGCTGCAACCAGCTCATTCACCGAAGGATCATCGGTTTTTGGCGGGCAAGCCAACCTGTTGCAGGCCATCGAAACCATTTTTGCAGTTTACGAACCCGAAATTATTGCCGTGCATTCAACCTGTTTGTCAGAAACCATTGGCGACGACCTGAACCAAATTGTAAACAAAGCCAAAGACGAAGGCAAAGTTCCTTTTGGAAAATATGTTATTCAGGCGTCAACGCCCAGTTACGTGGGTTCGCATGTTACCGGCTACGCCAACATGCTCGAAGCTTTTGTGAAATATTTTGCTGAAAAAACCGACGAAAAACGGAGGCAGATCAACCTTCTTTCCGGATGGGTGGAACCGGCAGATATGCGCGAATTAAAACGGATCATGAAAATCATGAAAATTAAATCGGTGCTGTTGCCCGATACGTCTGATGTTCTCGATACACCGATGACCGGAAAATTCGAAATGTACCCCAAAGGTGGAACTACCATTCCTGAAATGGTGAGCATGGGCGACAGTATGCAAACGCTCGGGCTGGGCGACTGGGCCACCCAAAAGGCTGCCATCATGCTCGACAATATGTGCAAAGTTCCGTTCGACATCACCGATATTCCTGTTGGGATAAAAGCAACCGACCGTTTCATCCAGGCGCTGGCCAAGGCTGGCCGGGTTTCTGTTCCTGAACAAATTTCTGAAGAGCGCGGAAGGCTGGTTGATGTAATAACCGATATGCACCAATACCTCTACGGAAAACGCGTCGCCCTGTTTGGTGATCCCGACAACATTATCCCGCTCATCGAATTTCTGGTTGATATGGACATGAAACCGGTTTACATCGTTTCAGGAACGCCAGGCAAAAAATTCGAAGCCCGGATGGAGGAACTCCTTTCAGAACGTGTTCCTGAAGCCAAATACAAAAACGGGCCACAAGCCGACATGTTCCTGATGCACCAGTGGATCAAGGAAAATCCGGTTGACTTGCTGATCGGAAATACCTACGGAAAATACATTGCCCGCGACGAAAAAATCCCTTTCGTAAGGATGGGTTTCCCAATTGTTGACCGCATTGGCCACAGTTATTTTTCAACACTGGGTTACATGGGTGGTTTGCGTATCGTCGAAAAAATTCTCAGCGCCATCATGGATCAGCAAGATGCAACCTGCCTCGAAGAAAAGTTCGAACTGGTGATGTAGGCTTTTTCTTGCCCCGAAGGGGTAAAATATGAATAACCCCGGGTGAAGTGCATCGGAACCCGGGGAGAACACGAACCAAGAGAACAAGGCGCACTCAAAATCAAAATTGAAAAACATACGCTGAATGCGCCGCATCGAAAATCCCAATTCATACCGGATTCTCTAATCGTTCTATATAATTATCAACCTGCTTTTGATAATCCTGACAGGCTCGACCCCTGTCAGGATTTAAAAACAAAATTTTTGAAATGGTTGAATTGGTCAACCTCAATTTTTAGAACATTAATCGCATTTGCAGTTTCAAAAGTCCCCCTGTTGGGGATTTAGGGGCTTTAAGAAAAAATCCTCCTTTGGGTGAGGAGGATTGAGGTGGCTATTTTCTTTTAATGTTGAAATGGGGGAGGAGCTTCCCGCACACTCCCCCTTTCATTTTTATATTGCTGAACCCGTCACATAAATGTGACGGCAAAGGATAGCTTTCTGATGATGAGTTGCACTTTATCCTTTGCCGTTGCCTAAAGGCAACCGACATCGGGGCAAAGAGAACCCAGGGTTTTAGCACTGATAGAATTCTAAAACAAAACACCATGAACGAAATGCTGAAAGACCGGAAAAGTCAGATTGTCACCAAAGGGCGCGATGATGTTGCGATTGCATGTGGAAAGGCTAGTTTAGCCGGTTCAGTTTCTCAACGTGCCTGTGTTTTCTGCGGTTCGCGGGTGGTACTTTATCCCATTGCCGATGCGCTTCACCTCATTCATGGCCCGGTTGGCTGTGCCGCTTATACCTGGGACATTCGCGGATCACTATCTTCAGGCCCGCAACTTCACCGCCTCAGTTTTACCACCGACTTGAAAGAACGCGAGGTGGTTTTTGGAGGGGAACCCAAATTGTACAATGCGCTCACCAGCCTGATTGATCAGTACAAACCCAAAGCAGCGTTTGTTTACGGAACCTGCATCGTTGGCGTAATTGGCGACGATATGGAAGCGGTTTGCCGTCGCGTTTCACGTGAAAAAGGGATTGACGTGATCCCGGTTATGTCGGAAGGTTTCAACGGAACCAAAAAAGACGGCTACAAACTGGCCTGCGATGCACTCTCAAAACTGATCGGAACCGATCAAACTTCCTCAGCTCCTGAACACAGCATCAATATTCTGGGCGATTTCAACCTGGCCGGAGAACTTTGGATGTTGGCCGAATATTACCGAAGGATGGGCGTAAATATGGTTGCCTGCATGACTGGCGATGGCCGGATCGACGATGTTCGCAAAGCCCACAAAGCTCAACTCAATGTGGTTCAGTGTTCAGGATCAATGATTTACCTGGCCAAAGACATGAAGGAAAAGTACGGCATCCCGTTTATGAAAGTTTCCTATTTCGGGATTGAAGACATGTCGGAAGCGCTGTACGAAGTGGCCCGCTTTTTCAAGTCCGACGAAATGATGCAGAAAGCCCGCGAACTGGTGAAAGAAGAAATAAGCAAATTGTTGCCTGCACTTCAGGAATACCGAAACCAACTCGAAGGTAAAAAGGCAGCAATTTACGTTGGTGGCGCATTCAAAGCCATTTCGCTGGTAAAAGCACTGCGGTTGCTCGGTATGAAAACCGTGGTAGTTGGCTCGCAAACCGGAAATCTGGACGACTACAATTTGCTGAAAGACCTGTGCGACGAAGGAACCATCATTGTTGACGACTCGAACCCGAACGAACTTTCGGAATTCGTGAAGCAGACCGGGGCCGATTTATTTATCGGAGGGGTGAAAGAACGACCGATTGCCTACAAACTCGGGCTTGGTTTCTGCGATCACAACCACGAACGAAAAGAAGCCCTGGCCGGATACGAGGGCATGTTGAATTTTGCCAAAGAAGTTCACGCATCGGTTTGCAGCCCGGTTTGGAAATTTGTAAGGAAAACGAAAGCCCCTCCTAACCTCCCCGAAGGGGAGGAATAAAGAAGAAGCCCCTCTAAATCTCCCCGAAGGGGAGACTTAAAGAAAAGCCCAGTCCCCGGCCCCTGTCCATGTGGACAGACGGGCTTCTCCCAAAGGAGAAGGGAGTTTGGTCAATAAAAGTTCGGAACATTTAAACTTTTTATTATGAATACAACTTCAAAAATATTACCAACGCATTCCGGTTCCAAAAGCCCCCTCTTTCGGAGGGGGTTGGGGGAGGCTTTTGCTGTAAACGCCTGTAAATTATGCGCCCCGCTTGGTGCCAGTGTCGCATTCAAAGGCATTCGCGGATGTGTTCCAATAATTCATGGTGGTCAAGGCTGTGCAACTTACATCCGTCGGTATTTGATCAGTCATTACAAAGAGCCGGTCGATATTGCTTCTTCCAATTTCACCGAAGAATCTACCATCTTTGGAGGTGGCGCCAACTGCCTTGCCGCCATCGAAAATGTGATCAGCCAGTACCAGCCCGAAGTAATTGGAATGGCTACCACCTGCCTGAGCGAAACCATTGGCGACGATGTGAAGTTCTACATTCAAAACTTTAAAGATCTTTCGGACCGGAAAACTTTGCCTCATTTTATTTCCGCGTCAACCCCCAGTTACCAGGGGTCGCACATCGACGGTTTCCACGAAGCGGTGGCTTCAACCGTGAAATCAATTGCCGAAGGTGGCGAAAAAGGCGGGCACCTCAATATTTTTCCAGGTTTTGTTTCTCCTGAAGATATCCGCCAGATCAAAACCATTCTCGAAGATTTCGGGATTGGCTATATATTATTACCCGACTATTCTGAAACCCTCGATAACCCGATCTGGGATGCCTACCATCGCATTCCTGAAGGCGGGACCCCAATTGAATCGGTTCGGAAATGCGGTTCAGCCCGCGCCTCCATCGAATTTGGAACCATCCTGAACAAAGGAAGTTTGGCCGGAAGGGTGAAAAACAACGCTCAATCTACTTCTGCCGGCGATTACCTGTTGAACACCTTTGGCATCGAAAATCGCCGGATGCCCATGCCAACTGGGGTTGGTCCATGCGATACGTTCTTCGAAACGCTTCAGGAAATTTCAGGAAAACCCATTCCGGAGAAATATAAAAAGGAACGGGGCCGCCTGATCGACTCCTACGTTGACGGGCACAAGTATGCTTTTGGGAAACGGGCCGTCGTTTATGGTGAAGAAGATTTTGTTGTTGGCATAGCAGCTTTCCTGAACGAAATCGGCATTGAAGTGGCACTGGCAGCTTCAGGAGGCGAAAGTGGACGGTTGGAAGAAGAAATCAAAACGTATTGTCCGGAGAATCCCGGAGCGATACTTGTGAAAAATGGCTGGGATTATGAGATGATTCACGAATGGTGTGCCGAAAACAAACCCGACATCCTGATTGGGAACAGCAAAGCCTATTACATCGCCCGCGATTTGAACATCCCGATTGTCCGCTGCGGGTTTCCGATTCACGACCGCATTGGCGGACAACG
>JBBIHV010000011.1:45799-49422 GCA_037446835.1 Sunxiuqinia sp.
AAACATCCGTGCTTCAACATCGAAGCGAAAGGCACTTATGCCAGGGTACATTTGCCCGTTGCCCCCAAATGCAACATACAGTGTAACTACTGCAAGCGCGATTACGACTGCGTTAACGAGAGCCGTCCCGGCGTAACCAGCGAAGTGCTTTCTCCGGAACAGGCCTTGGCCTATCTGATCAAACTAAAAGCAAAGATGCCAAACTTGTCGGTGGTCGGAATTGCCGGTCCGGGCGATCCGTTTGCCAATCCTGAAGAAACCATGACCACCCTGCGGTTGGTCCGTCAGCATTTTCCTGAAATGATTTTATGCCTTTCGTCGAACGGGTTGAACGTTGCACCTTTTGTAGAGGAACTTGCCGAACTTGGGGTAAGTCATGTTACCATCACCATGAACGGACTCGATATTGACGAAACTCAACACATATATAAATGGGCCCGGTTTGGAAACCGTGGCTATGTTGGAAAAGCCGCAGCCGAAATTTTACTCAATAATCAGTTGGTGGCGGTTAAAATGCTTCGCCGCTTTGGAATAACGGTAAAGATCAACACCATTGTTATTCCTGGAGTGAACGATCATTCGGTTGAACGTGTAGCTGAAAAAGCCAGGGAACTGGGCGCTGAACTGATGAATGCCATTCCGTTGTTCCCGGTTTCCGGCACGCTTTACGAAAACCTGAAAGAGCCAGATATGATGACCATGCGCGAAATCCGCCTGAAAATTGCCAAACACCTGAAACCCATGACCCATTGTGCCCGCTGCCGTGCCGATGCTGTTGGATTGCTTGGTGAAGACGACCTGGAAGCCAAAAAAATCATGTCCGAAGTAATTAACCTGACCGTTGCTGACGAAGAAAACCGTCCGTTTGTAGCTGTTGCCAGTTACGAAGGAATGTTGGTCAATCAGCACCTGGGCGAGGCCGAAAGCTTGTACATTTTCCGCGAAACGCCGAATGGTTACCGGTTGGTTGAACAGCGAAATACACCACCTTCAGGAAATGGAAATAAGCGTTGGGAAGACCTTGCCGAACGATTAAACGATTGCCGTGCCTTGTTGGTGGGAGGGATTGGCCCAAGTCCGTCGGCTACGATTGGTCGAACCGGTATCCGCATTATTGAAATGACTGGACTCATCGACGAAGGTTTGGACGCCATATATAAAGGTAAAGAATTGCGAACCGTGAAAAAGGCCGATGTTTTTAAATGCGGGGCCGCCTGCTCCGGAAAAGCAACGGGATGCTAAGAGAAGCCCCACCCAAACCCTCCCCACAGGGGAGTTAAAGAACGCTTCGAGTGAGGGAATTGAAAATAACAATTCAAGTTGTATTTATTGAAATTAATGTTTTAGGTATAAATATTCGCATCCCTGTTTTTAAGCCCCCTCTTAAGGAGGGGGTTTGGGGGAGGCTTTTAATCTTATTTCCATGAAAAAACCAGATTTCCACATTTTGATTTGCAACTCGTATCGGGTTGCCGGCGATGCCAAAGGTTTTTGCAACAAAAACGGAGGCGCCGAATTTATTCAGTATGTCACCGAAGAGTGCGCCGATCGCGGAATTGACGCTGCAGTTTCATCAACCGCCTGCTTAAATATATGTTCGCAGGGACCGGTGATGGTTATTCAACCCAATAATTTCTGGTATGGCGCCATTACCACCGACCGTATCGACGAAATCCTCGATGCGCTGGAAGAAGGAAATGCCGTAGAGGAATATTTGATTAGCGAATAAAAAAGGAAGCCCCCTCCAAACCTCCCCCGAAAGGGGAGGCTTAAAAAAGTATCTTCCCCAGCCCTTCCCGCACGGGAAGGGAGTTTGAGTAATGAACACTTGGAACTTAAAAAGCAATGTATGAGAAAAGCTCAGGATATTCGGAAAACGACAGGCCAAAAGTCCCCCTCCTTCGGAGGGGTTAGGGGAGGCTTGATCATCGACTCCACCCTCCGCGACGGAGAACAAGCACCTGGAGTAGTTTTTACTCTGGAGGAAAAACTTCGCATTGCCGCCCTGCTCGAAAATTGCGGGGTAAAAGAAGTTGAAGTTGGAACGCCTGCAATGGGAGACGATGAAGTTCGTGTGATCCGCGAAATTGTTCAGGCCGGATTTCGCTTTGATAAGCTTTGTTGGGCCCGTGCAAAAGAATTCGATATTGAGGAATCAGCAAAAACAGGCGCCAACCGGATAAACATTTCATTTCCGGTATCCGATGTTCAGCTTTCGGCAATGGGGCGCGACCGGGGTTGGGTCATGAAACAGCTCAGGCCAATGATCGCATTTGCCAGCCAACGATTTGATTTTGTGGCGATTGGGGCACAGGATTCATCTCGTGCAAACCGCGATTTTCTGGATGAATTTATTGCAGCTTGTCTGGCCGAAGGAGTTGACCGGATACGTTTGGCCGATACCGTTGGAATCCTGGACCCACTTTCGACTGCCGAATTGTTTTCATCAGTCAGTAAAAAATTTCCGTTTGTCGATTTCGAATTTCACGGCCACAACGATTTGGGGATGGCCACCGCCAATTCGATAACAGCGCTGATGTCGGGAGCCAGTTCCGTCAGCGCAACAGTGAACGGATTAGGCGAACGTGCCGGAAATGCCTTTCTGGAAGAAATTGCCGCCGCCCTGAAAATATCTTCCGGAATTGACTGCGGAATTCATCTTTCCGGAATGCAGGAGCTTAGTCGTTTTGTTGCGGAAGCATCTTCAAGGCCAATCCATTCTTCAAAACCAATTGTTGGCGAGATGATTTGCCGTCACGAATCTGGCATTCATTGCAGCAGTCTTCTGAAGAATGAACTTGCCTATCAGCCTTTCCTTTCCGGCGAAATCGGGAAGTCAACCGAAATGGTTATTGGCCGGCATTCAGGAAGGCGAACAATCAGTCACTTTCTGGAAAAACAGCATTTAAACGTTAGCGAAAGCCAGGCAGAACTTTTAACCGAGCAGGTCAAGGTTTTGTCGCTCAACAAGAAACGAAGTCTGCGCCTGGACGAATTGATCCATTTGGCGAATAGCCTGGATATTACCAAAATTTAAACTTCAGCAATTATGGAATGGGAAAGCTATTTTAGTGAAGCAATGGATTATTGCAACGTTGCCCGAAACGCATCTCAAAAAGGCAAACTAGGCAACATGGTCATATATAATATAATAGGGATGTCGGTCGAAAATTTCATGACCAGCCTGTTGATCCGTGATGGTAATTTTCCGGAGCATTCCAGTATTTCAGGAATGTTACGCGAGCTTAAAAAGATCATGCCTGTTCCTGAAGAATTTACTCCGGAAGTTAGGTTTATGAATTCGTTTATGAATTTTTGTTCGCTGGAAGTGGTTCCTGAAAAGGTGCCGACCGATGAAGAAATCTCCCGGATGGTAAGTTTTGTGACCTCATTCAAGGAATGGGCCAGTCAGAATCTCGTAAATACAAACATTGCCGGATGATCTCATTGTTTTTTTTTGCTATGAAACGGGCATAGATTTTAGTTTTCATTCAGATAAATCAGGCTTAACCCACATTGCAGCTATCCATCCATAACAAATTGACAATCTGATTTTTGATTTTTTAATATTTCGCCAGTGTGCCACACAGATTTTTTTCTGGGCAGTGGTATTTGCGGATATT
>JBBIHV010000012.1:0-6677 GCA_037446835.1 Sunxiuqinia sp.
TTACTGGTTATTAACAATAATATTTTTGAATGAAGCGAATCGTTAAAACAACCAAAGCTCCGGCGGCCATTGGTCCTTACAGCCAAGCCGTTGAGTCGAATGGAACATTGTATATTTCGGGTCAGGTGCCGCTCGATCCGGTTTCCATGAAACTGGTAGAAGGCGGAATTGTTGAGCAAACAACCCAGGTTATGAAAAACATTGGCGCCATCCTGAAAGAGGCTGGCTATGATTATTCTGATGTCGTAAAATCGACCTGTTTGTTGAGCGATATGGCAAATTTTAAGGCGATGAACGAAATTTACAGCCTCTATTATCCTGAAAATCATCCAGCACGGGCTGCTTTTGCAGTAAAGGAATTGCCGCTTGGCGCTTTAATTGAGATTGAGGCGGTTGCTGTAAAGTAGTTGCCATGTTGAAATAAAAATCCCCGGACTGTCCTTGTCAGCCGGGGATTTTTTGTTGCAGAAAATTATTTCTTCCTAAGCTGTTTTTCAAGGGATTCTTTCAGCGCTTTAAAGTCTTTTTCATCAAATCCCACCGAACTGAATATAATTTTTCCTTCCGGTGAAATTAGGAAATTGCGTGGAATATACTGTCCTGCAAACTTGGCATATATTTTACGCTCCGGATCAGGATAAAACGGCATGGTGAACTTATTTTCACTTTTGAATTTATTCACTTCGTCCCAACTGTGTTCCCTTCCAAAAATCAGCAATTTAAAATTTGGGTTATTCTTGTACTTGTTATAAATATCGGATTGAATAAATGGCAATTCTTTCCGGCAAGGTGCGCACCAGGTTGCAAAAAAGGTAATCAGGATGGTTTTTCCTTTCAGCTCTGAAATGGATTGTTTGATTCCCGGTGATTTTTCGAATTCGAAGGCCGGTACGGATTCTGAAAGTTGTACAAGTGTGGTTTCTTCCTGGGCGAATCCGTTAAAGGCAGTAAATATTAAAACTAAAAACAAGAATTTATGCAGACTGTATTTCATATCAAGAGATTTGGGGGATTATTGAAGTCATTCTGAACAATTTGTTCCTGATAAAATGCTGAACGAAAGTACAAAATAATAAAGCAAACATTAATGTTTGGCCAAAGAAAGTTGAAAGTTAACCGGAGAGGAAATTAAAACTTATTGGATATTTTATTTATTTTTGAGAGGTTTCGGTTTTTTTAATGAAACTAAGTAATAGGAATGAAATAATGTCGCATTTTGAATTCTAGGTTTCTTGACTCACCCCAAGCTCGCGGTGCTCGCTTTTCCCCTCTCTACGCGTAGAGAGGGGGGACGTCCGCTTGCGGACGTGGGGTGAGTCAAGAATAAAATACGACAATAAATTGTTCCCATTACTTAATCTAAATCATTACCACTAAATTTTTGAACTATGACAAATCGTAGGGACTTCTTGAAAACGACTGCCGCACTTGCTGCTGCAACTATGATTTTCCCGATGGCTTCCTGTGCCCCGAAGAAAAAAATTATAGGATTGCAACTTTACACGGTTCGCGACAAAATCCAGCAGGACCTGAAATCGACACTGGAAAAGGTTGCAAAGATCGGGTACAACTCGGTGGAAGCCGCAGGTTATAATGCGAGTGACAGTACTTTTTACGGTATGGCATTGAAGCCTTTTGTCGGGTTGCTGAACAACCTCGGTATGCCACTGTACAGTTCGCACACCGTGTTTGAACTGGATTCGGCAGAAAAAGTGATTGGCGACGCGGCTGCGGCTGGAGCCAAATACATTATCTATCCTTATCTGGCCGATCAATTCCGAACAAACCTTGATGGTTGGAAAGCAACGGCCGAGAAGTTCAATAAAATGGGCGAGATAGCCGGGAAAAATGGAATCCGGTTTGGCTACCACAACCATAATTTTGAATTCGTAAAAACCGAAGACCAAATTCCTTACGATTTACTGCTTTCTCAGACCGATCCATCTTTGGTCACTTTCGAAATGGACTTGTACTGGGTGGTTCGCGGCGGACAAAATCCGGTTGATTATTTCAAAAAATATCCCGGTCGTTTCCAGTTGTGGCACGTGAAGGATATGGTTAAAACCGACGACATGTTCTTTGCCCCTGTAGGTTCAGGCCGTATTGATTTTGCTTCAATTTTTGCTGAAAAAGGAACTGCCGGAATGAAATATTTCTTCGTAGAACAAGACAGTTTTAAAGATCTTGATCCGATGGAAAGCATTGAAATGAGCTATAATTACCTGAACCAGGCGAAATTTGTATAATTGGTTTTTCAGCACTAACCCCCGCCGGAAAATTACCTCACACCTTACCCGGCGGGTTTTTTACTGCCTGTTTTTCACTTCATTTCGGGTTGATTTAGAAACTCCCTGGTCGATAAAACTTGGGCAAAAGTTCCGTTTATCGCTGCCATGTAAGCCAACTGAACATTGGGTGCCTCAACTTTCTGGCCATTGAAAACCAGATCGCGTGTGGCACAGGCATCGGAAATCAGCTTACAGGCATAGCCCAAATCGGCAGCGGTCCTGACAGTAGTGTCAACACACATGTGGCTCATTGCGCCGCACACAACCAGTTCTGTTTGTCGCAATGTTTGGAGGAACTCATGCAATCCGGTGTTCCTGAAACTGTTCGGATAGTTTTTGATGAAAACCTTCTCATTTTCAGTAGGCCGAACTGATTCGTGAATTTCGGCGCCAACCGTTTCAGGAATAAAAAAACTGGCCTGTGGCCTGATGGCCAGGTGCTGGATAAAGATAACAGGCCAATTATTTTTCCTGAAATGGGAAATAAGTTGCCGGGCATTTGCGGTAGCCAAACCCATTTCGAACAATTCCATTTTTCCTCCTGAAAAATAATCGTTTTGGATATCAATTATAAGAAGTGCCGGTTTCATTGGCATTGAATGGGTTTGAAGAAAAAAAAAGGTGGCTCAATCGAAGTCACCTGATTATTATTTAGCAATTTTTGCTGGGAATAAAGGAGAGCAAGGTGTCGCCACGAAGCCCCAACCGCAGTGTTTCAAGCGGAATGATTTCATTGGTGGCAATATTTCCCAGGTTAACGTTGGGGCCGAGCAGTTTGATGAACCAAACCTGTTGATTTTTCAAAGGTGCCTCCCATAAAATTTTATCCGGATCGACGGCCTTTTTGATGCTTAACACCAATTCGAAATTGGCAGAACCATCGTCGTTATAAATGCCGATATTTCCACTTTCGCGTGCTTCGGCAATTACTTTCCACGCCCCTGCATCCAGCTCGGTTTGCATGTACGAAATCCATTTTTCGTTCGATATTTCTTTGCCTTTCAGTTTTGTACCGACTTCAGACAATACGGTGTAATTCTTGCTCAGGTTAGTGATATAGTGGCACTTAAGTTTGTGGTCAAGTTCCATTACTCCATCCGAAACTTCAACCATTTCCATTTCATATTCATCCAGAAAGCGGCGGTATTCGTCGAACATATCGCGAACGGCAAATGCTTCGAATAGCGTGCCGCCAAAATAGGGCCTTAGTCCGGCCGATTTATAAAGCCTGATTTTTTCGTGCAGGCGGTTGGTAATGAGCGAGGTTCCAAATCCTAATTTGATCAGGTCGCAGTAGGGGGCCGAAATGTCGCATAAATCTTCTGCTTCACGCAGGCTTAACCCTTTGTCCATGGCCATTGTCAGCCCGCTTTCACGGGGTTGTGCCGGACGTTCGGGCATGTGTGGCAATCGAAAAATCATTGGTTTAAAATTTCGTAGATTGATATTGGGAGATAAGTTTTTTGATTGATTCAATTTTTATTGCTTCTGGATAAAACTCGAAGAGTTCGTTTTGTTTGCTGTAATCAATTTTTAAAGCCCTTTCGAAATGGCAGGCTGCTTCCAGTTCGTCGTTTTTGTCGAGCAAATAGGCGGTTAGCCTGTAATTCAGGTAGGCGTTCGATTTATTGTATTTGTTGGCTGTTTTTAAGACCTGAATGGCCTTGTCGGTATCTTCCAGGTCGAAAAACATTTCAGAATATGAAAGCCAGATTTCAATGTTTTCAGGATCGAGCAGGGTAGCCATTTCAAATGCGGCAACCGACTCTTTTAATTCATCCAGTTCAGCATGGATTTTGGCTGTCATTGCCCAAAAATCGGCGTTGTCTTCTTCAAGGGCAAGTGCTTTCCTGAAATAGATTTGTGCCTCGGTTAATTGTCCTTCCGACCACATGATTAATCCGGAGCCATACCAGGCGCTTGGATTTGATTCGTTTATTCGGATGGCTTTCTGATAATAAATGAGGGCTTCAGGATAATTTTCGGTGTTCAGGTAGCATTCGGCCAGGTAGCAAAAAGCATCGTCGTTTTCTTTATCCAGTTCAATGTATTCGAGGTAACATTGAATGGCTTCTTCGAATTGGTTATTGTTGGCCAGGGCATTGGCTTTGTTAAAGTGGGCATGAAGAAATTCGCTGTTCAGGACAATGGCGTAGTCATAAGCTTCGATGGCTTTTTCGAAATTTCCCAACCTATTGTGGGTAATTCCGATGTTGTACCACACCGAGTGGTTGAATGGGTCGATGTCCAGGTATTTGTTGTAGAATTCGATGCTGTTTTCGAACTGCGAATCCTTGTCGTAATAATAGCCAAGTTCGTACAGGACTATTTCATTGGTGGGGTCGGCCTGGTAGGCTTTTTCGAGGTATTTTATTGCCAGGTGGGTTTCGCCTTCCTGTCCGAATGAAACTCCGATGTTGTACAAGGTTTCGTCCAGTTCTTCGATGGGCATTTTAAGCGCTGTTTCGTATGCGGCAACTGCGTTACCAATGTCGCCCAGCAGGGCATAAGCCGCCCCTTTTATGAGGTAAAGTTCCGGATTATTTGTTTCAATTTTTTCGGCCAGGTTGGCTAGTTCAAGGCATTCTTCCAGTTTGCCTTCATGCAAAAAGATTTGTGCCTGGCGAATTTTCAGCGAAACGGAAGACGGGTGCAATCTTATCCCTGTTTCAACCGCTTTTTTTGCCAGCTTAAACCGGCCATCTTCCAGAAAATGATCCACAATTCCTTCAACTTCAACAACATCGAAGTATTTTGAAGTCTTGGTTTTAATCATTTTTTTGAAACGCGATACAGCCTCCTGGAAATCGTCGTCTTCAAAATTATCTCTGGCGTCCTCGTTCATAGTTCCTCCTTGAAAGGGTGCAAATTTAAGAATACTTTTTAATTTGGCTCATTGTGATTGGTGCTCTTTTCTCAACAAGTCATTGATAGTTTTTACCGGGGTGAATGTTTCAACCGGAACTTCAACGAAGATTGTGTTCCAGTCCGACATCGATCCATTCCATAAACCGGGCAATTCCTGAGCTTTCAGTTCTTTGCCGTCTTTCGATTTTGTGGTAATGAACCCGGTTTCGGGATCAACAAATTCAGTTAGGTTATATTTTATCCATGCATGGTTTTTAATGCCGCAAACCAGGTCAACTGGGTTGAAGTGGCTGGCCTGACGGGCAATTTTGGCCTGTTCGGGATTGTTGAAATCAATTTGCGAACTTTCGGCAATTTGCAGCGATACCGAACCATCGCGGTTCAGGGCAAAAAATGGCCCGCCTCCTGGTTCTCCCTGATTTTTTACCATCCCGCACACCCTGACCGGACGATTAAACTTTTTAGTAAAATATTGATACAATTCTGCTTTCTCGCTGCGATACTGGTTTTGCGGCGGAGTGATGTTCAGGACATTTTCCAGGAAATTTGCGGCTTCGGCGTAAAACGCACTTTCGAGTGTTTCCGGATCATGTTCTTTTAGCATTTTCTGGTAATAAAAAATCTCTTCCTGAAGGTTCAGCAAAAATCCGGCGAGTACTTTTTTGTATTCAACTGTGGTTTGTTTAATGTGGTCGGGTACGACATTGTCGATATTCTTGATAAAAATGACATCGGCATCCAGGTCGTTCAGGTTTTCGATCAAAGCTCCATGCCCGGCCGGCCTGAACAGCAAACTGCCGTCGTTATTTCTGAACAGTTCGTTTTGGGGGGTTACGGCAACGGTATCGGTCGAAGGTTTTTGCTGCGAAAAGCTTACTTCAAAGGTCACGCCGAAAAACTGTTCGTATTTTGGTTTAATTTCATCAACATGTTTTTCAAACGTTTCCTGGTGCTCGGGCGAAACCGAAAAGTGCAAGTTCACGGTCTTGTCCTTGTTTTTTGAATATGAAACGCCCTCAACGAAATGCTCTTCCATGGGAGTGCGGCAGCCATCGGGGTACCGGTGAAATTTCAGGAGCCCTTTCGGAAGGTTCCCGTAATTCAGGCCTTCTTCCAAAAGTAATTCCTCAAGCAATTTTTTTACTGAAATTTCTTCGGGCAATTTGTTTTTGCGGGCAATCAACGCTTTCAGGTCGTCGTAAAATGCAAATCTGCGGTGGTGTTCCAGAAATTTTTCAACTTCATGGTCCTTGTTGATTCCTGATTCATCCTGATCGTTTTGCAGCTTTTCCAGGGCCGAAAACAAAGACTTGAACATGCGGCTGGCAGCTCCCGATGCGGGGACAAATTTCATCAGGCTGATCCCACCTGCAACTTTTTCTTCAAAAATGGATGTGTATTTCTGCTTTTCACTTTCAGATAAAACAATGATACCGTGGTATATACTGGCTGCTTCAGCAAGTTTTAGGAATGGAAAGCCCGATTTGAAATTTTGAATTTGTTGCGTAATTTTTTCCGGAG
>JBBIHV010000012.1:6777-44897 GCA_037446835.1 Sunxiuqinia sp.
AATTTTCGATGCTGAAAATTAGAATTACTTTTGCCAATCCTTTTATAGCAAAGTGATGAAGCAATTTCAGTGGAAAGGTTCAAAACGATACAACGATTTTTCAGGATATTTCCGTGAAAAATTTAACGGACGGGTGCAGAAAATATCCATCGACGCCGGGTTTACCTGCCCCAATCGCGATGGCTCGAAAGGTACCGGTGGATGTTCGTACTGCAACAACCTCAGCTTTTCGCCTGCGTATTGCAATCTTGAGGAAAGCGTGACCAATCAACTGGCTGAGGGCATCGGTTTTTTTTCGAGAAAATATAAATCCATGAAGTATATGGCTTATTTTCAGGCATATAGCAATACTTATGCTCCGCTCGAAAATCTGAAAATGCTGTATGGTGAAGCTTTGCGGCATCCGGAAGTGATTGGTTTGGTGATTGCCACACGCCCGGACTGCGTAAACCCCGAAATTCTGGATTACCTTCAGGAACTCGCTCATAAATACTACATTATGGTTGAGTTCGGTGTTGAGTCGCACAAAAATTCGAGCCTCGACCGGATGAACCGGGGGCATAGTTTTGAAGAATCGGTTTGGGCACTCGAAGAAAGCTCGCGGAGAAACATTCACAATTGTGCCCATTTAATTCTGGGTTTGCCCGGTGAATCGGAATCAGATTGGCTTGATCAGGCAAAAATTGTTTCGACACTTCCGGTCGAGAACCTGAAACTGCACCAGCTTCAGATTCACAAGGGAACCCGGATGTATCTCGATTATCTTGAAAAACATGATGATTTTCAGATGTTTACAGTTGATGCTTACCTGGAATTGATGGTGAAATATCTGGAATTGCTGAATCCCAAAATTGTGGTCGAACGATTTGTGAGTGAAGCACCTGACGATATGTTGGTAGCACCACGCTGGGGCCTTAAAAATTTTGAATTCACGGCCAAACTTGAAAAGCTGCTCGAAGAACGAAAAACCTGGCAGGGGCGGTTGTTCCCAGGAAAGTGATTCGTGATTAGTCTCAGTGTTCAGTCTCTTTCGCGATGGTGATCATGTCTTTCACTTGTGAAATTTACTTTTCTTTCCATTTCAAGGGTTGAATTTCTTCCCTTTTAGGCCAAAAAATGATAGAAACCCACCGCGGTTGATCACTGAAGACTGCAACTGTAAACTTTTTATTCTGTTAGTTTCACCTCGCCATACCGACTGGAAATATTCACTGTACCGCCGCCACTTCCAACATTTCCGTCAAGCGAAAAAGTGTGTGTGTCGCGGGTTTTGTTTCCTTTGAAATTATTTTCCGGATAGGCCAAATCACAATAATCGCAATCGGCTTTGAGCTTGTAACTCAGCCCACTCATACCAATATCGATTCCGCCATAGCTGTTTATGATGATGATTTTATCGAACTTCGGATCAACTTTTCCTATTTTGACAGAACCGTATCCGGTGTTCAGGTCGAAACTTTCGGTGAGTTTGCCGATTTTGTAGTTGGTGTATTTCGATTCCGATTTCATCCGGCCCAATTCATCGATGTTAATCCCGTCGTATTTCGAATCCAGGGTGAGATTCTCTGTTTTACTGATATTTGCAGTTGAATATCTGGAGTTGAGCAACAGTTGCCTGATTCCATCGGCATACAATTTTGAATATTTGAATTCGAGATCGGCATTGTTGATGGTTTGCAGGTTCGCTTTTCCGTAATTCACGACGATTTTAATTGTTGATCCTACCGGGGCTTCCATTTTTCCGGCGCTCATCGCTCCGTAACTGACATCAAAATTTCCTTTTGCTTCCAGTTCGTCCACCACAACATTTCCATAACGGTTCGTAATATCCAGGTCGCGGTCTTTCGGGATATTGACCAGATAATTAATCGAGAACGACTGTTTGTTCCTGAAATCTTCATCAATCGTGGTTTCTCCGGTAACCATTCCGCCCGATTTCTGAAGGTCAATGTGGATCTTGTCCATCAACTCTTTGGCTTTATTTCCTGATGGATTGTCGATGGTGATCACAACTTTTACGGTCACCGAATCGCCTCCCGTATCGTTGATTTTTACTTCGCCAAACTTGTTGGTAATTTTCAGGGCAGTCACACTGCTTTTTGTCCAGGCTTTTCTTAAATTTTTGGTAAAGTCGGTTCCGGCCGCACCTGCTACAAAAGTTGAAAACAAGAGCAGCGTAAAGACGAGTTTAGATTTTGCGTTCATTTTTAGGATATTTTTTTTGTTTTATTTCCTGCAATTTGTTGGTAATAATCGAAATAACATTCATTCGCGACTGGTAATACTCGATGAGGGCATTAATGACCCGTTCGTCGTGCGGATTTGCCTTCAGATCCTGAAGCAATTTTTGATAAACCCGGTCAAATTCCTGCTGTTCTTCTTGCATCATCTGCTGTTCCTGCTTCGAAACAAGTCCTTCGCGCCTGAATGTATTCCATTGATTCATACCTTGTTGAATTGAATTCGTGTAGTAGAATTCAACTTCGCGATATTCAGGCGAAATTGAACCCAGTGAGAGAGTTTGTTCCTTTTCAGGGAAGAAATAAATGCGGGCCTGATTCACTGCCAGAAGTGCAAACACTACCGCAGCAGCAACCTTCAGTACCGATCGGAAATCGATTCTCCGCACTGTTTTAGACTCTTTTTGAAGCCGGGCTTCGAACCGTTCAAAGTGTCCTTCCAGTGGTTCCTCATCCTGAATAGAATTTCGGTTATTTAAGATTAATCTTTCCAATTCGTCGTTCATGTTCTTTTAGTTTCAAATTAAAGTTCGGAGTTTGAAAAGGTACCTGAGTACCTTAGTCCCTATGTAATAAATCCTATTTTCAAATCTCCAAATTTTCTCATTTTCAAATCATTTTTTAATTGTATTCAAAAAATACTTCCTTGTTCAGCATCTGCCTGAGTTTCAGTTTTGCCCTCAGGTACTGCGAACGAGACGATCCGTTTGAAATACCCAGAATTTGTGCAATTTCCTCGTGGTCGTAACCTTCAAGCAGGTGAAGGCTCAAAACAACACGGTAACCATCAGGCAATTGCAGAATAGCTTTTTTCAATTGTTCCATCTGAATTTCTGAAATCTCCAGATTAGCGGTTTCTTTATCCGGAATTTTCTCGTTCAGTTCTTCAAACTTCACTTTTCGCTTTTTCAGCTGATCCAAAGAACGGTTGATCACAATTTTTTTCAGCCAGGCGCCAAAACTTACTTTTCCTTCGTATGTTTCAATCTTGGTAAAAGCATTCAGGAAAGCTTCCTGCATCACATCTTCGGCTTCAACGGCATGGCCAACCATGCGCAGGCAAACGTTGTACATGGGCTTATAATATTGCTTATAAAGCTCAAATTGTGCTTTGCGGTCGCCTCGGCGGCAGCCTTCGATTGCCTCCTGATAAATATTTTGGTACTGTGGCTCCAAGAATTATATTGTTTTCTGCCTGAAAGACGAAGTTGGATTATGGAATGTTGCACGGATGCAAAAAATATTCTTCTTTTATAAAAAATTGAGATGTCACATCCTCATGAACATACCGGTAGAAATCTGGCTTTAACAGTTTTCCTGAACGGAATAATTACCATCGGACAGTTTACCGGCGGAATTATCTCCGGAAGCCTTGCCCTGATTTCCGACGCGCTGCACAACCTCAGCGATGTCATTTCAGTCGTTCTGGCTTATCTGGCGCATCGTATCGGAATGCGGCCCCAAACTCAGCAATCAACTTTTGGTTACAAGCGAGCCGAAATTCTGGCTGCCTTTATCAATGCCATTTCGCTGATTGCTGTCTCGGTTTATTTGCTGGTTGAAGCGGGGAAGAGGTTTTTAAGTCCGCGTGAAGTTGATTTTCGCTGGATGCTCGGACTTGGAATTCTGGGATTTGCGGCAAATAGCTTGTCAGTCCTGATTTTACATCAGAACAAGGAAGAAAACCTGAACATCCGGGCCGCTTACCTGCACCTGATCGGCGATGCGCTCACTTCGCTGGCTGTGATTGTTGGTGCGGTTTGCATCTGGCTTTTTCAGGTTTACTGGATCGATCCGCTGGTAACCGTGCTGATCAGTGGTTACATTTTTGTCCATACGTTCGAAATCCTGAAAGAAAGTGTGGGGATCCTGATGCAGTTTTCGCCGCCGGAAATCGATCAGAAAGAGGTGATACAGGTTCTTCAGGAAATACCCGGAATCAGCAGTGTTCATCACATTCATCTGTGGCAGCTTTCTGATCATCAGATAAACTTTGAAGCGCATCTGGTTTTGTCCGAAAATCTTCCGGTATCGGAAACCAATGCGATCACCCAAAATGCGAAACGACTGTTGGTCAGCCGCTTTGCAATTACCCATACCACTTTTCAATATGAATTTACATCCGGAGAGGATTGTGTTTGTTAATTAAAATTTCCTCCATTCTGCCTCAATGGCCAATGAGGTTTGAACCGAAACCGGTACAAGCGGTAATCTCAACTGGTTTTTTGCTTTTCCCATGATTTCCATCAATGCTTTCACTCCTCCAGGATTTCCTTCTTTAAAAATCAGTTTCAGCATTTCGGCCATTTGTAAATGAAGTGGACCGGCAGCTTCCAGGCTACCATTCAAAGCGGTGTGCGTCAATTGGCTTAACTTTTGGGGCATCGCATTGGCAATCACCGATATAACGCCGATGGCTCCTATTGCAATCGAAGGCAGCGTCAGCGAATCGTCGCCCGAAATGACCTTGAAATATTCAGGAGCATGCTGAATAATTTTTGCGAATTGCGCTAAATCACCGCAAGCTTCTTTCGTACCAATCACTTTGGGTGATAAACTGGCAACGCGAAGAGTGGTATCAGCATCCATATTTACACCAGTTCTCCCGGGCACGTTGTACAAAATAACCGGAACCGGACTGGCTTCAACCACAGCTTTAAAATGCTGGAAAAGTCCTTCCTGTGTTGGTTTGCTGTAATAGGGAACTACCGATAAAATGGCATCGATGTCGGTAAAATCAGTAGTTTGTATCGACCTGACCAGGGCGAGCGTATTGTTTCCGCCCATTCCGACAACAATTTTCAGGCGTCCGGCATTTTTTTCAATAACAAAACGAACAATTTCCTTTTTTTCTTCATCCGAGAGGGCAGGGGTCTCGCCAGTCGTGCCCAGCACTACCAAATAATCAGTTCCTCCGGAAATCTGATCGTCAATTAATCGCTCCAATGCAGCAAAATCAACACTTTTATCTTCGTTGAAAGGGGTGATTAATGCTACTCCCGCGCCTGTAAATGGATGTGTCATTCTATCGTCGTTTTATTAATTCTTCTTAAATAATATAAAATTTGTTCGGTCAACTGACTGGTTTCCGGTTGTTCTCTGAATTCAATATTCAAATCAAAATAATTCGCCGCAAATCCGGAAGAACCAATCTTAAATGTTGCTTCTGAAAGAGCCGTTACATAGACCAATGGAAAAAAACTCTGCCTGGTCAGATCAATCAGAAGATCAAATTTTTGTTGTATAAAATCCTCTGCCAGAGCCGTCTTCGGAATTCCACTCCAGGTGGTCTGTTTTCGTGTAAACCCATTAATTTCTTCAGGAATTACAGCCTTTTTGGATTGAAAATAACACAAACCAACAGTCTGAATTTTTGCTTTCCTGAGTTCCTTTTCCAACAAGTCAAATGAATCTTTTTGATTACTTTCCCAAAGAATTCCGGCTGTTTGGGCTGAATCCAGGTTGAAAACCTTTTTTTCTCTGTTTACTGAACTCAGCTTCGAATTCAGAATTCGGTTTGCCAATTTTGATTTTAAACCCATCATGGTGTGCAAAAATAACAATTTGTTTGTTTTTCGATGTTTGAAAATGCTAAAAGTTCCGGATTGAAAGTATAAAGCTTAATAAAACGTTAATCTATCACTTTTAGTCGATCATCCTCAGGAATTCGTCTTCTGAGATGATGGGAATATTAAGCTTTTCAGCTTTTTCCAGTTTGCTCGGGCCAATGTTACTTCCGGCCAGTAAATAGCTGGTGTTCTTTGAAATGGAACTGACATTTTTTCCACCGTTTTGCTCAATCATTTTCTTCAGGTCGTCGCGCGAATTTTTTTCGAATGTTCCTGAAATAATGATCGTTAATCCGATCAGCTTATCAGACCGGTTCGCCAGGCTCGCTTCATCCAGCCTGAACTGTAACCCTTTTTCCTTCAGGCGCTCAACAAGCTCCCGGTTTTCAGGTTTCGAAAAATAAAGTTGAACACTTTCAGCTATCCGGCCTCCAATTTCGTCAACGGCGGTCAATTCTTCCAGTGAGGCTGACTCAATTTGCTCAATATTGACCAGACGGTTGACCAGAATTTTTGCCACCGTCTCGCCAACATAACGGATTCCAAGGGCAAAAAGTACTTTTTCAAACGGAACCGAACGCGAATCAGCCAGACTTTTCAGGATTCGTTCTGCTGATTTATCGCCCAAACGTTCCAGCCGGCTGATTTGTTCTTTCCGCAGTTCGTACAAATCGGCTATGTTTCGGATGAGCCCTTCGCTGTAAAGCAAGTCGATGGTTTCTTCGCCAAGTCCGTCGATGTTCATGGCTTTCCGGCTGATAAAATGTTCCATCTTTCCTTTAATCTGCGGTGGACAGCCATCTTCGTTGGGGCAATAATGCGCGGCTTCGCCTTCCTTTCGGATAAGCGGCATTCCACATTCCGGACATACTTTTATAAACTCGACCGGCTGTGCCATCGGGTGGCGCGATTCCGGATCTGCGCCTACAATCTTGGGAATTATTTCGCCGCCCTTTTCAACAAAAACGGTATCGCCCAGGTGCAAATCGAGACTTTTAATGATGTCGGCATTGTGCAACGAGGCCCTTTTGACGGTGGTTCCGGCTAAAAGTACCGGGTCGAGATTGGCAACCGGAGTGACCGCTCCCGTGCGGCCCACCTGGTACGAAACCGATTGCAGCGTGGTACTGGCCTGCTCAGCCTTGTATTTGTAGGCGATGGCCCAGCGAGGCGATTTGGCTGTTGAACCCAGGTATTGCTGTAAACTCAGCGAGTTGACCTTGATCACAATTCCATCGGTTGCCACGGGCAATTCAAATCGTTTCAGGTTCCATTTCCGGATAAAGGCAATAACTTCGTCAATGTTGGCACAGCGCGCAGTATCCGGCGAAATTTTAAATCCCCACGATTTTGCAGCCTGAAGATTTTCGAGATGGCCATCGGAGGGAAGATTTTCGCCCAGCAAATAATAAAAATAAGCGTCGAGATTTCGCTCGGCAACGACCGACGATTTTTGCGATTTTAGCGTTCCGGATGCCGCATTCCGGGGATTGGCAAAAGGAGCTTCTCCGATCTCAGCCCGTTCCTCATTTATCCGTTCAAATTCAGAAAAGGGCAGGAGTATTTCGCCTCGCATCTCAAATTCTTCAGGATAGCCTGAACTTTTTAATTTCAAAGGAATGCTTTTTATGGTGCGGACATTGGCGGTCACATCGTCGCCAAAAGTGCCGTCGCCACGCGTGATGGCTTTGTCGAGTACACCTTTTTTGTAGCGCAAACTGATCGACGTTCCGTCATATTTCAGTTCACAAACGTATTCAAACGACTGATCGGTCAATTTTCTGATTTTCTGGTCGAAATCGCGCAGTTCTTCTTCTGAGTATGAGTTGGAGAGCGAAAGCATGGGATACTGATGCCTGACCTGCCCGAACTCTTTGTTCAAATCGCTGCCAACGCGTTGGGTTGGCGAATTTGGATCGAAAAACTCCGGGTTTTCAACCTCCAGTTTTTCGAGTTCCTTCATCAGCATATCAAACTCCAGGTCGCTGATTTTGGGTTGCGACAAAACGTAGTAACTGTAGTTGAGTTCGTCGAGTGTTAAACGTAGCTCTGTAATCCGTTTCTGAATGTCTTCTTTGTTCATTGGACTTAAAAATTTCCCTAAAAATACAAAAAAGAAGTTGCTGATTATTGGTTTCGTTCCTTTTCCAACCAACTGGCCGGAGAGTGTCAGGGAATCAGGATTGTGGAGAATAAAAAACTGTCTCCTGAGTGAATTCCCTTTTTCCTGGGAATTTGCTCAAAAGACAGTTTGACAGAAGAAAAAATTCCGGAGATTTTATTCCTTGATAAATTTTTTCTGAAGCAGGAATGAAACTACAAGGCCGATCCCGCCAAATAAGAAGATCATCGAGAAGTAGGCAGGAGTTTCCTGCATTCCACCTTCAGTAAGAAAGTATCCGGCAATGATACCTAACGCAATTCCAATAAGAAACAAACCAAACTTGAAATTCCCATAACCGGTGTCTTTTTCAGGTTTTGAATTAAATATTTCCGGATTAACTCCTTTTTCGATCATTGCTAAACGTTCTTTGTTTCGGGTGGTTACTGTTATATAAACCACACCAAAAACCAACGCAAAAAAAGCGAACGGGATTAAAACTCCCAAAGTTTCAGTATTCATGATATCCAGTTTTAAAGTGTTTAATTGTTTTCAACCTCGCTGGGTATGACGCAGGTTTTTGGGAGCGGTTACAAAATTTTTCAAAAAAGTTTGAAGTGCCTAAAGTGAGCTAAAGTTCGGAGTTGGCAAGGATTCTACTTTAAGCTATAATCTTCAAAACATTTCTTTTTCAAGATTTCCAATCCCCTCATTCTCAAATTTCCACATCTTTAAATATATTTTTTTGAAAGTGTAACCGTGATTCAAAAAGTTCGTCTATTGGTTAAAGATGAATAAAGCCGATGATTCATATTACATTGAGGCAGTCAGAAAAGGAAATGTGCAGGCATTTTCGGTTCTGGTTGAAAAATATCAGAATATGGTCTATTCACTGGCTTTGAAGTTGTTGAAGCGGCCGGAAGATGCTGAAGAACTGGCGCAGGATACCTTTATTAAGGCCTACCAGAAAATCGACAGTTATGAGGGAAAATCGAAGTTTTCGACCTGGCTGTATAGCATTACCTACAACGCCTGCATTTCGGAACTCCGGAAACGTCGCATTGAATTTGCATCCATTGATGACCGGCAAATATCCGATCAGGATGAAATGAAGATGCACGATTATTACCGGGAAACCCGAAAGGAAGATCAGGAAAAATACCTGAACCTGGCGTTGGCGAAATTGCCGGAAGACGATCAGGTTTTAGTGACACTCTACTATTACGAAAATCAATCGATGGATGAAATAAGCACGATTACTGGATTGACTGTCAGTAATATAAAAGTTAAAATTCACCGGGCACGAAAGCGAATGTATGGTTTTTTGCACGAAATGCTGCAGGAAGAAATATATTCGCTGATGTAATTGAAAAAGACTTGAAATTTGAAAATGTGGAAATTTGAGGATTTGAAAATGAAGCAGGAGGATGGGATTTTAAAACTCGTAATTCGTATCTTGCAACTTCTTGAAATTTCGACTTAAAACATTTGACAAAAAACAAATAATAATATTAGCTATGAACAAGCTGGATAAACAATTCGCAGAAATGATGAAGGACGTCCGGATCGATTCTCCTTCCTCCGATTTTAGCCTGAAAGTGATGAGCCGCATTCAGGCTGAAGCAGCCGTTCAGAAACGTCCACTTCTTCAGGATTATCAGCCGGTGATCAGTAAACGGACCTGGATAATTTTGCTGGTTGCCTTTTTATTGCTAATAATTTACATTGCCGTCTCCGGGAACAATGCCGCTCCGGCAGGTGGTTCTGGATTTTGGTCATCGGTTGGTAAATCAATGAATGTATTCAATACAAGTCAGGCATCTATCCTGCAAAAAGGCGCCGGAATTTTCTCAGCGATACCTCCAATCGCCTACCTGATTGTTCTGGCATCCTTGGCGCTGTGGACTCTGGATGGTTTTTTGACGCGCTTCAGGCACCATCCTTCCGGAGTTCAGGCAAGGTAAATATTTGCTTGTCAGGGCGCCAAGCGGTGAATAATCCATTCGCGACCCGATTGCTGAAATTCAATTCGGTCGTGCAGCCGGTTCGAACGCCCCTGCCAGAATTCAAAATATTCGGGCCGGATGAGATAACCACCCCAATGCGGTGGTTTTTTTATTGCGTGTTCCTGAAAATAGCGTTGGTAGTGCGCATAGTTTTCGTCGAGAACCTGTCGGCTGCCGATGATCCGGCTTTGCGGCGAAGACCAGGCACCCAACTGACTTTCCAATGGACGGGATTGAAAATAGGCCTCCGAATCATTCTCCGGAATTTGTTCGGCTTTCCCCTTAATCCGGACCTGACGCTCCTTTTCAGGCCAGAAAAATACGGCTGAAACCTGCGGGTGCAGTGAAATTTGTTGCCCTTTTTTGCTGTGATAATTGGTGTAGAAAATGAGTCCTTCGGCTGTCAGTTCCTTGAGGAGGACAACCCGTGATTCCGGATTTCCATTTAGGTCAATGGTTGACAAAACCATCGCCGTTGGCTCGTCCTCTTTTCCTGAAATGGCTTCGTGCAGCCACAAATTCAATTGGTCGAACGGATTCTTACTAATTCCCGATTCTAGAAGTTCAAATTTTTGATAGTTTGTCCGGATATCGCGCAGCATGATGAATAGCTTTTTGTTTGTTGATAAAACAAGCCGGAAGCTATTTTGTTAGCGCAATCTTCAACTTTACGAAGTCATTTTTTAACTCATCCGATGACTCAAAGTCATCGGATGAGCGCACACAGAACGATCATTCAGCAATCAGCGTGGCTTCGTACCCGGCGGTTTTCAATGTTTTAATTATCACATCAGGCGAAATTTCGTAAGTCTCCACAGTCATTATTTTTTGCGGATCAGCGATGTCAACGCTCCATTTAATCAGGCCTTTTACCTGATTCAGGTGAGGCGTTACCGTGGCAATGCAGCCGCCACATTTAACATTGGTCTTGAATTTAAAAGTTTCCATAACAACTTGTTTTAATGATTAATATCGAGTTTTGCATATTTTAACCGAAGGCTGTTGCTCACAACCGAAACAGAGCTCATGGCCATGGCTGCCCCGGCAATCATCGGGTTGAGCATGAATCCGGTGAACGGATAAAGCAAACCGGCAGCGATTGGAATACCGATGATGTTGTAAATAAATGCCCAGAACAGGTTCTGTTTGATGGTCCGGATGGTTTGTTTCGAGAGCGCGATGGCCGACGAAATGGACTCCAACCTGGATGAAACAATGGTCATTTTGGCCACATCCATGGCAATATCGGAACCACTGCCCATGGCAATGCTCACATCGGCCTGGGCCATGGCGTGCGAATCGTTGATGCCGTCGCCGGCCATGGCAACCACTTTTCCTTGCTGCTGAAGATTTTTGATGTAGGTGGCTTTGTCTTCCGGCAAAAGTCCGGCTTTATAAATGTCGATTCCTGTTTGCCGGGCTACCGACCGGGCAGTTTGTTCGTTGTCGCCGGTAAGCATGTGGATTTCGATACCGCCGCGTTTCAGTTTTTCAATAGCGGTGGTTGACGAAGCTTTTATCGGATCGGTAATGGCCAGAATGGCCAGAATTTGATCTCCTCCTCCAAAGAAAAGAACGGTTTTTGCCTGTTCCTGCAGCGTGTTGGCAGTTTGTTTGTCTTCCGGAGTGAGTTGAATTCCAGATTCATTCATCAGCATTTCGTTTCCGACAACATACCTTGAATCCTGAACGGTAGCCAAAACGCCCCTTCCGGTAATACTTTCGAAACGATCAACCGAAATGGTCTGCACCGCTTCACTTTTCAGCGCATGGGCAATCGCCTCTGCCAGCGGATGTTCCGACTGCGCTTCAATACTCAGCAGAATGGATTTCAAGGTTTCAGGATTTTCGGTTTTCCAGAGCCAGTCGGTTACTGTGGGTTTTCCTTCCGTAATGGTTCCGGTTTTGTCGAGCACCAGCGTGTCGATCCGGTGGGCCTGTTCCAACCCGTCGGCATCCTTGATTAAAATGCCCAGCTCGGCGCCGCGGCCAATTCCGACCATAATGGCCGTCGGAGTGGCCAGGCCAAGCGCACAGGGACAAGCGATAATGAGCACTGAAACCATGGCCAGCAGCGCCTGCGGTAAAATATTTTCTCCGCCCAGAACCATCCAGGTTGCAAAGCTGAGAATTGCCAGCGAAATCACCACCGGCACAAAAACCGATGCCACTTTATCGACCAGTTTTTGAACCGGAGGTTTGCTTCCCTGTGCCTCCTGAACCATCCGGATGATGCGGGCCAGTAAGGTTTCGCTGCCTACTTTTTGAGCCTGCATCACAAAACTTCCCTTCTGGTTGATGGTTCCGGCAAAAACCTGATGACCGGACAATTTTTCAACGGGAATGGGTTCGCCGGTAATGGTGCTTTCGTCAACAAACGAAGTTCCGTCAATCACAATGCCGTCAACCGGAATACGTTCGCCGGGCTTCACCCGAAGTTTGTTGCCAATCTGAACCGATGAAATGGCTTGAATGATTTCAATTCCAAAGTCGCCTACCAGCGTGACCGTATCGGCCTGCAAACCAATCAGCTTTTTAATGGCCGACGAGGTGTTGGCTTTGGCCCGTTCTTCAAGCAGGCGGCCCAGCAGGATAAATACGATGATGACCGCCGAAGCTTCGAAATAAACGGGTGGATGACTGCCTTCAAACATCAGGACATGCGGAAAAACGGTATTGAACAGGCTGAAAAAGTAAGCGATTCCGGTACTTAATGCCACCAGCGTATCCATGTTGGTTTTGCCGTGTTTCAGTTGCCTGAAAGCGACACTGAAAAAGCCTCTTCCGAACCAGAAAACAACCGGCGTTGACAACACGAGCATAATCCAGTTGGCAAATGGCATATTCATCAGAAACATGCCAATGACCACGACTGGCAGGGTCAGCAGCGCTGCAAAAATGGTTTTTTGTTTCAGGATAGCCGATTCGTGTTGCCTGATTTCTTCCTGATTGTGCGATTCGGCTTCATCGGCAATGAGGTCGTATCCAATCGACTGGATGACTGCTCGAAAGGTTTTCGGATTTGTAATATCAGGATTGTATTCGACCCAAACGCTGGAAGCCGCAAAGTTAACCGAAGCGCTGATTACACCTTGCTGACTTTTCAACATGCTCTCGACACTGACCGCGCACGAAGCGCAACTCATTCCGGAGACCGGAAAATTATTTTTAACGGTTGTTCCCATAACTTCAACTTTTTCAGCAAAGTTAACTGCCGGGAACAACCGGAATTTTATACAATTTGGGGATTAGTTTATAAAATTTGCAGGTCACACTTTGTCCAGTGGTGTTCGTTTGTTTTCCTTAATTTGCCTGAAATGTTTTGGGGTGAGCCCGGTATTTTTCTTAAACTGTGCCGAAAGAGCTGCAACACTGCTGTATCCCAGTTCCCAGGCGATCTGGCTGAGGGTCAGTTCATCATACACCAACAGTTCTTTAACACGCTCGATTTTCTGGCTGATGATGTATTTTTCGATGGTCACGCCCGTCACTTCTGAAAAAAGATTGCTCAGGTAATGGTAATCTTTGCCCAGCTTCGATTCGATGTAATCCGAATAGTTCACTTTCAGGTCGTCGTCTTTCCGGTAGTGAATCATCTCGATGATCCGGGTTTTTATTTTTTCGATCAGCTGACTTTTCGTGTCGTCAATCAGCTCGAACCCAAAGTTTGTGAGGTTATTGCGCAGAACATCCAGTTTTTCAGTTTCAATCGGGGCAGTGGTTTCAACTTCGCCCAACGCGATGTGGACAGGCGGATAGCCCAGATTTTCGAAGACCTGCTGCACCACCATGATGCAACGGTTACAAACCATATTTCGGACAAAGTATTGCATCGAACTTTCTGTAAAAAAATCAAAAATAAGCAGAAATGCCTTATGATCGTGCTTTCCGGGCTAAAAAAAAGTCGCCCTGTCAACGATATGCCATTTCAGCCAGGTTCTCCGTCTCGCACCAAGGCGAATGGTTGTGAAACAGATAATTGCGTTTTAACCCGACCACCTTACCTATCACAATGATCAGCGGAGTCTGGTATTGAACGGGCTTGCTGAGGATTTGTTTCAACGTGGTATCATGCGTTTCCTGGTCGCTTCCGGAGACATTGTAAACCAGCAGGACAGGCGTATTCTCTGGCCATCCTTTGTTGATAACCTCTTTGGCGATGGTTTGCAGGTTGGATGCCCCCATATAATACACAAGTGTACCCGATTTTGGAACTTGTATTTCTCGATTAGCATGTCCGGTGATAAACGAAACCGACGAGGCTATTCCCCTGTAAGTCAGAGGAATTTGTGTCAATGCAGCGGCTGCAAGGGCAGCGGTAATGCCCGGGACAACGCCCACCTCAATATGCCTGTGGCGTAAATATTCAATTTCTTCTCCGCCATGCGCAAAGATCATAGGATCGCCTCCTTTAAGCCGAACAACAGTTTTTCCCCTGCTCGCAGCTTCATAAAGCAATTTATTGATTGCTGCCTGCTCAATACTGTGGTTGCCTTTACGCTTACCCACATAAACTTTTTCGGCCCGAAATGTTAACAAGAACTCTTTATTGAGAAGGTCGTCATAAAAAATGATATCCGCAGTTTTTATAAGGTTATATCCTTTAATCGTCAGTAATTCGGGGTCACCGGGCCCAAAGCCTACCAACCATACTTTACCTGAAGAAGCAGTTTTTGATAGTTCTTCAGGTCCTTCGCTGGCAGTAGTCAAAACTGAAGTTTCCCTCCAAAGGCCTGTCGTTCTTTTTTGAAATAGAAAGGAAAAAGTCAACGTTTTTTTGACGATTTTAGACAACCTTCCAATAGTTGCTATCAAGCTTGAATCGTTAACTGAATATGTTGGTGTCATTTCCCAGATTTTCTTTGATTTTGTCCCTGATTGCTATTGCTCGCCTTACTTCCTGTCCGTTTGATCCTACAGCTACAGTAATGTTTCCCCGTTTAAAAATGGCAGGAGAAATGAAATCGCACAAACCCGGATTATCTACCACATTTACAAGTACGCCAAAGCTTTCTGCGTCAACTTTGATTTGCTGGTTTACCTCATTGTTATTTGTGCAGGCATAAACCAGAAAAGCGCCCTGAAGGTCGGACTTTTCATAGAGTTTCTCTTTGAATATATAACCCTTTACTTTTATCGCGTCACACACGTTAAGGGCAACCACCGTTAAATTTGTGGTAAACTTTTCTAAAAGTTCAATTTTGTGACAAGCCACCCGGCCACCACCAACCACCAAAATCTTTTTATTGGTGACATTAATTGATATGGGTAAAAAAATCATATTGTTCATTTTTTATATCTCGTAGTCGGGAATAATGTTTTTTATTCGCCCGGCATCAATCCTGTTCCAAAGCCGCTCGTGGAGGTAGTACAAAGTAATTTTCGTAAATACTTCGATCAAACTTATCGATAGGGCAAACTTAAGCTTACCGGTCACAAGGAATGAAATGACAAATGTGTCAATTGTTCCGGTTAGCCGCCAGCTGATAGCTTTAAGTATGCTTCTGTATCTTTTTTCGCTCATAAATCAAACTTTTTCAATAGTCACCATCCAGTAGTTTTCTACTTTTTTCTGATCCAGCACTTTGTGCCCTTCACTTTTAATTGAACCCGGCACATTCTCAATAGGCTCTCCGTCGTCGAGTAATATTTCCAGAATATCGGATGTCTTGAGTGTGGAAAGCGCAATCTTGGTTTTTACAAAATTCATTGGGCATGCAACGCCCCTGAAATCTTTTTTCAAGGTTGTCACCTGCTTTGATTGTTCAACTTCATTTGTATTTAATGCACTTTCTATGCCTTTGAATTGAAGGGAGTCGTCCATCCCTTCATACAAGCTGATTATTGCCTGGGCGAGATCAAGAATGGTGTCTTTCTTTTCTGAAAAGTCGTAATTCCGGTCGTCACGGGCAAATTCTACAATTTCCCTATAAATATTGCTAATCAACTTTGCATCAATGAATTTATCAATGAAATCATTGAAAACTTCCTTCGCATTTTTGGGTTCTGCCCCCCTGGTGATGAGCAGCATTCGCGAAGACGCAAAAACCAATGTATAAAGCAGTTGGTTAATCGTTTCACCATCGGTTTCATTATCAATCTTTTCTTTTATACCCAAAATAGTGTTCAGGTCAACATCAATCATATCGAAAAGCCCTGCAGAGCACTCACCAACTCCTTTTGCCGCCAGCGAAAAGATTTGGTTGGCCCCCCAGTCGAAATAGTAGTTTTTATCATCGCGAAAATCCGGGATGTCCTTGTATTTACCTGCCAACTCGACAATATCTGTTTTACCTTCCCCGTGCACATATTCGCTGAAAGAGCCATATTTAGACTGCTTTCCCAGATAAGCCCTAAATACATCAGCAGTGAATTTCGGCAAATCGAAGGCACTTATTTCGCCCACAAGTTCAGCCAGTTTTGGGTTTGCTCCGATTGAAGCGCCGGCAACTACATGGTAAGCAGGGAACATGCGGTCGTTTCGTCCAACCTTTCCGTAGAATCCAAGATCAGCCGCGATTTGTTGCCCGCAAGAATTTGGGCAGCCCGAAATATTGATCCGCAAATCGCTAAGCTTGTCAAGGGGCAGGTCGCTTTTGCCGAGTTCTTTACGAAGGGCGGCGCTGGCCTCTTTCGACAAGCAGATACCCAAACGGCAGGTGTCGGCGCCGGTACAAGCTACCACCGTGTTGAGCAACAAGGGCAGATGTAAATTAATGCCAATCCTGATTAAAAAGTTATATACATTGCCAAGATACTGGGTCGGAATATTTCGCAGATGGAGATTTTGACGCATGGAAAGGCGGATTACATCATCGCCAAAATGTGACGCAAAATCGGCCAGTTGTCCAAGTTTATCCGAATTAATATTCCCGTTTTCCAAAGGGATAATAACCGAAGTCAAATCTGGTTGCCGCTGTTCCGAAACATATCGGTCTTTCCACTTTATAAATTCAGGCGTTGATACCGATTCAGGGACTGATTTGATTGACGGCTGGCTGAAATCAAAAGTCTGATGTTGGTATGGAATATTTTCGGATTGCTTGATTTCATTATAGATTTCAAAAAACAAACGAAAAACTTCGTCTTTGCCAAGCTTGTAAAAAACATGGCGAAGCCTGGCTTTGTGTTTGTTTTTACGGTTGCCGTAACGCGAGAACAATTTTTTGACCGCGTCAGCTATATAATACAAATCTTCTTCCGGGGCAAAATCAAACAGTTCGTATCCAACCATAGGTTTCGATGCCAAAGAACCACCGATATAAACCTTAAAACCACGAATGCCATCTCGAACCCGTGCTACAAACCCGAGATCGTTGAAAGCAGCATAACCGGTGTCTTCTTCCGAGTTGGAAAAAGCTATTTTAAGCTTTCGGGGCAGAGTGAACGAATCTGGTTCTGCAATCAGTTTCGACGTGAGATTAAATGAATAAGGAGTAATATCGAACACTTCTCCGGGAGCAATTCCGCTGTCAATTGATGCCATGATGTTACGGACTGTATTTCCGCCGCCACCTTTCGACGAAAGCCCTATTTCCTTCAGATTTTGAAGAATCAGCAAAGTCTCTTTCAGGTCAACATTCTGTATCTGAATTTCCTGACGGGTTGTTATATGCAACAAGTCGGATTGATGCCTGTGTGCTATTTCTGTCACTTTTTTTAACTGCGATGGAGTTATAAAACCAGCTGCACAGCGGATTCGGACCATGTAAGTTCCATCCTTGCGCTGCTCATAAATTCCCATGGGCACGCGAATGGCTTTAAATTTTACGGGTTCAAGTTTCCCTTCCTGAAATTCATCGATTAACGAACCGAAATACTTGATATCATCGGATAATGTTACTGGTAGTTTGTACATGATTTAAATGTTGTGAAACCTAAAAGGTATTTGTTAAACAATTACAATTTCTTCTCTTTCGACAATCGAATCCCTTATTTTAAAGGATTTTATATCAGCCTGATCATTTACAAGCGAAATAATGATATAACTTATTTCAGGGTCGTAAGCCAGTCGGATATCTTCTTCAGAGGGACGGGCAGGCGTTTGAGGATGGCTATGGTAATTGGCCATTATTTGAAACCCTTTATTGCGGGCATCCTTTACCGCCTGAAATTGTTCGGATGGATCGAACGAAAAATGCTCGGGGCTATGGTCAATGTTCGTCAGCTGATAGCCGAATGTTATCACGCCATCGTTTCCGGCCAGATACCCGCACGCTTCGTTGGGAAGCTCAAGCCGGGCATGGGCAACAATTTGATCTAAAACACTTTGCTTTATCGAAATCATTTTTCAATCGTTATTTGGTGAACATTATCTTTTACATGAATGATTTCAAGGACTTTAAACCCTTGTTCCGATGCGCTTTTGGGAACATTTTCAAGCGGTTCGCCTTCGGTAAGCAAAACCACAAGCTGGTCGCCGCTTTGAAGTTTCGAAAGTTCAATCTTCGTTTTTACAAAAGTCATCGGACAATGTTCTTTAGTAATATCTAACTGCTTTATAACCATGATTCTAAAATTTTAAATAATTTGAATATCCCAAAGAATACCTAACTGAATTTGCATTGGGGCTTTGCCCCAGACTCCAATTACTTTTTTGTCTTGACACAAAAAAGTAATCCAAAAAAGTCAAGGCTTAGCCCGCTTCGCACGAAAAACCCGCGCTTGACGGCGAAAATCTTTTAAACTCGCCTTCGGCTCAAACAGAAAAGATTTTTTAACGCCGTCTTCACTTATTTTTCGGCTCACCGGCCCAGGCCACTCGCTCTTCACACTCTTTAGGCATTGAAACGGATATTCATTTTAAATAAATATACGGTCACCACCGTCGGAATACTGAAGAAAACTGGCGACTCCGATAACATCCTTTATCTCTGGAATAAAATCGTCTTTTGTAATTCCAAGAATATGCATCGACATTTCGCAGGCATAGAGATTGACATTCAGCGCTATCGCAGCTTCAATCAATTCGCTAAGCGTTGCCACATTTCGTTTGCGCATCATGAATGTCATTAGTTTTGGGCTTACCCCAAAAAAGTTAAAGCGACTCAACGGAACGTTTTTAGCCCCTCCCATGAGGAACCCAAATGTCTTTGCAAGCGCCCCTTTGCCGATAAAGCTCCGTCCTTTCTTCTTCTTTATGGCGTTTAAACCCCAGAATGTAAAAAAGATATTTACTTCATAATTCACAGCTGCCGAACCACTTGCCAGGGTAAATGCAGCAACTAACTTGTCGAAATCGCCGCTGAAACTGATAATCGAAAGTTTCTTTTTTTCCGAAGTATTCATACTAAAGGTGATTAATGTTTTAAATCGCAGGCAGGAAGATCATAAGTCTGCAAGCCGGTAATTGATGGATGTTCACCGCAAATGGGGCAGTTTTTGTTCTTCGTGAACGAAATATTTCTGAAATCCATCGAAAGAGCGTTAAAAGTCAATATCCTGTTGGTAAGCAATTCACCTTTGTTTACCAGAAATTTCAGTACTTCCGTTGCCTGAATTGTTCCCAGCATGCCTGCGATAGAGCCCAAAACCCCGGCCTGTGAGCAGGTTGGAACCACATTGGGCGGCGGCGGGCCATCAAAAACGCAGCGATAACAAGCGTTTCCGGGCGTATAAGTAAAAGTTTGACCTTCGAAACGCAGAATGCCACCATGCGAAAATGGCTTTTTAGCGAGAACACAAGCGTCATTGATAAGAAACTTGGTTGGAAAGTTGTCCGTTCCGTCAACAACAATGTCATATTCTTTAATAATGTCGAATATATTGTCGGTTGTCAGCAAATCAAAATAGGTAATCACCTTGACATCGGGATTTAATTCTTCTATTTTTTCCTTAGCCGATAGTACCTTGGCTTTTCTTACATCAGGAGTGAAATGAATTACCTGACGCTGCAGATTGGTTAAATCGACCACATCGCCGTCGATAATACCTATTGTGCCAACACCCGCTGCAGCAAGGTAAAGAGCTACAGGCGCGCCAAGTCCACCGGCGCCGACAATCAAGACTTTTCCTTCCGATATCTTAATTTGTCCTTCAACGCCAACATCCTGAAGAATGATGTGGCGGCTGTAACGTTCTATTTGTGATTCAGTAAAATCCATATTTTTATCTTAAAGCTGTTTCAATATCATTTTTTAAGTCTTCAAAATCTTCGATACCCACTGATAAGCGGATGAGCGTATCTGAAACGCCCAGCTCTTCTCTTTTTTCGCGCGGATAATCGCAGTAAATAGTTGACGCAGGGTGCATGATCAGCGATCGGTTGTCGTAAATATTTGTAGCTCGGCTTATTAGTTTCAGTTTATTCAAAAAAACAAAACATTCTTCCCGATCATTGAAATTAAACGTCAGCATAGCCCCGGGAAAACGTCCAAATTGGCTTTTACCTACTTCATAAAAACCGGAAGTTTTCAATCCGGGATAGTTTACACTCTTTATTTTCGGCTCAGTTTGCAGATACTCAGCAAGCAACAGGCAATTAGACCCGGCCCTTTCGAGCCGTAACGAAAGCGTTTCGAGCCCGAGACTTTGCAGGTAGGCGTGGTATGGAGATAAACAAGCGCCCAGGTTCCGAAAAACTTCTTTCCGTAGCTTGGCATTAAAAGTAAAGGGACCAAAACGTTGAGCGAGCTCACTAAACTTTTGAAATTTGGTCCAGTCGAACCTGCCGTAGTCAAGTATCAGTCCTCCCATTGATGTAGCGCCACCGGTTATCATTTTGGTACTTGAAATAACCTCGATATCAATACCATATTGACCAGCGTTAAAAATATTGGGCGGTGTTAATGTTGTATCGGCAATTAAAACCAGGCCATGTTCATTGGCAACTTTCGAAAGTGCTTTTACATCAGCAATTTCGAGTTGCGGATTGGTTATGGTTTCAAAATAAATAGCAATCGTTTTGTCGTTGATTGCACTGGCAACCTCATCAACGTTTGTCAGGTCACAAAATCGTGGTTCGACACCAAAAGCCTGCAAGGTTGATGTTAAAAAAGAGTAACTATTCCCAAACAAATGCTTAGAAGTGATAACGTTATCTCCGGCCTGGGCAATTGTAAAGAAAACATTCGAAATGGCGGCCATTCCTGAACTTAACGCCGTTACACCAAGTGCCCCGGTAATTGAGCGGATACGCTGTTCAAAATTTTCGACAGTCGGATTCGAAATGCGCGAATAAGCATGGTCGGGGGAACGACCTATAAAAGCATCTTCCATTTGCTCAGCCGTATCAAATTCGAAAGCCGCATTGCTGTATATCGGCATCTGTAAAGCATTGTGCACATCCTTTTTGGCGTATTCAGTATGAATTACCCTGGATGAAAAGCCTTTTTTCTCCATTTCTTAAATGTTACCGTTGTAAAAAACTCCCGCCACCCATGAAAAAGAGGAAGTCAACCTCATCATTTTCTTGAACTATAGTTTCCTGATAGTCTTCACGCCTAACAAAAGAGCCATTTAGTTGTACTGAAACCAGTTCAGGCTTGGTGACATTGTTCTGCTGTAATAACTCGATTAACCCAATCTGACTACTGGTAATCTCTTGCGCTTTTCCGTTTACTTTGATTTTCATTTTCTCTGCGTTATTTTTGATGATGTTACAAAATTGGATATAATGGGTAGGTGCTGCAATACCACAAAAAGGGTATGTAGCATACCAAAATCTAGGTACGTCCATTATTTAAGCTTATCTTATCAGACTGAAGGACAATGGTGTAGGCGAAGCCAAATTGTCATTGATCGGACAACGATTTTTAATGGACGAAACCCATTGCTCGATCAATTCTGCAGGGGCATCGGTTTCCGGAGAAAACTCCACATCAATTTGCTTAAATCCGGCACGCTCAGCCTCAGATTGTCCAAAAAGCCTGGCCGGATTGATATTACCGCTAATTGCTATACTTAACTTCTTAACATTGATGCCAAGTTCCCGGGCTGTAAGGTGAGCGACAACGTTAATACATCCGGCATAACCGGCTAAAAGAAACTCAACGGGATTAGCGCCCAAATCATCACCACCCAGTGCTGGAGGTTCGTCAATTACAAGTTTAAATTGACGGGAATTGGCCTCAAAACGAGCTACGGACTGGGCTTCACCTACTGTTTTAAAAATTAAATCTGCCATAATAATTGTTGTTTTTTGGTAAAAAAAAAGCCCCTCACAAAATTTGTGAAGGGCTGTATCTTATTTGAATTTCTTTATCGTCAACTACCAACAAAGCATAACGCCACCCTCCACATGCCTGAAAAGCATACAGCAACACATACACATGATGCTATTGGAAAGTGATTTAATCATTCGATAATTTGAACTAATTGCTTATATCCGGGACAAACCTAAATATTATTTTCTGTTTATAGTCAATCTATGCACGTAAAATTTTCTTGGTAGCAAAAATTTAATACAAATAGATGAGCGGACAACCATTCACTGCTTCCGTGGTATCGTAGTTATTTCCGATACAAACAGCACGCCGGAAGTTTGTTGTAAACCTCATCGGGTGCTTTGAATTTCTCCGTGTCGTGACCAGCCTGGGCAATCACTTTCTGAATGGCCTCCGAACTGGTTTTATCACCGTCAAACTGAACTTTCAGTATTTTGGTTTCAGGGCTCCAATCGGCTGATCTGACTCCGGAAACCGATTTGGCCGCCGTTTCAATCCGGTCTTTGCACATGGCGCAATTGCCCGAAACTTTGATTGTCTTTTCTTCCATCTGCATCGCTTTAGTCATCGGGTGACTTCGAGTCACCCGATGACTTGTTGCAGTGTCAGCCGGCATATTCATCGATGATTCTTAGTGAGTTACATTTGATCAGAGGTATTACTGCAAACTGTCGCGTAAGGCATCCAAATAATCCAGAAGCGCTTTTTTGCTCTCCGGTGATAAACGAGCGTCACGATGAATAAATGTATAGGATGAAAGCGGCATTTTGTTTTTTTTAATCTGGTTAGCCATAGACTCCAATTTACTTTTTTGTCTTCTGACCGAATAGGATCCAAATTCGCTGAAATTAAGCTCTGACTTACCTTTTTTAATGTGGTTCTCTAAATACCAACCAACTGGCTGTATTCTGCTGTACCAGGGATAATTGGTGTTGTTGCTGTGGCAGTTATAGCATGAAGTATGCAGCAGTCGCCCAATATCTTCGGGTACCTTATTTATTTTTATAAAGTCAGATGATGCCATTTCCTTGCTTTGATTGGATCTGGTAGGAATAAACTGAATACCTACCAGAACAACCAAAATTGCTAAACCAGAACCTTTCAGAAGTTTCATTTAACAGAAATTTCTTGTACAACACTGCCACATTTTAACATTTTACTTCCTAAAAGAGGATTTTTGATTTCGTTGGATTCACTCAACCACTTGCCACCCTTTTTGTTGTCAAACATTGGACAATATATCTGATACAAATTTCGGTCTGCCCCCGTAATAATTATCAGGTCTTTGATGTCTGTACTCAATATTTCAAAGTGTTCGCGCTGATGATCAACATCTCCGCCGCTTTTCGAAATATGTTCTGCATTTTCTTTGGCATCATCCACGATATCCTTCAAATCCTTTTGTTTTGATGCTGCCTGACTTGAAAAGTTGAATTTCCCAAGGGCATCAAACAACATTTTACCTGAATTTGCGGCATTTTTGGCATTGTCTTCAACCAACGCATTTTTCAATGCCAGGTAGTTGTCGAGGATAGCCGATACTGAAAGAGAATGTTCGATCTTGATTGAAGGTGAAATGGTAGATTTATCAGCCATTTTTGGCTTCATATTATCCATTCCTTTCATTGAGTGATCCATTTGGGCGTTTGCTACCCAGCTGACTAAAGCAAGGAAAAGCATCATCATGGTGGTTTTCATCTTTTCTGTTTTTAAAAATTTAACTATTTGATCTTTTTGAAAATTGTTTTTTCCATTCCTGTACCCAATTTCATTGGTTTGACAGAAACGATCATTCCTGTAATTCTATGGTTGTTTTTTCTGTTTTACTGAATCATTTCCCATGTCCATACCCGGCATGCTTTGGCTATCCTTAGGTTTTGTGTCCCCGGGCATGTCCATTCCCGGCATACTGCCAGTTGATAGCTGATTTCCTTCCGGGTTCATCATGCTCGGTTTGCCATCGAGCTGGGCAGAGGCATCCACGCTGAAAGCGCCTTGTGTTACAATTTCTTCGCCATCGGCTAATCCATCGGCGACCACGTAACTGTTTCCAAGCATGGGGCCAAGTTCAATTTCACGCATTTTGAAAATCGGTTCATCACCAGTTTGCTTCACATACACCACCGAGCGTTTGCCTGTCCACAGCACTGCCGAAGCCGGAATAACCAGTTTGTCTTTATATTCCGTAAGGTTCGATTTCACGATGCCGGTAGCGAACATTTCGGGTTTCAGCTTTCCACCGGGATTGCTGATTTCAACCCGCACTTTGGCCACACGGTTCACCGGATCGATCACCGGATCGATGAATTTTACAATTCCGGAGAACGAAGCTCCTGGCAGCGCCTCGATGGTAAAATCAACCCGATCGCCGGTTTTCAGGAACGGAAGGTCGCTTTCGTAAGCGTCGAACAACACCCAAACGCGCGAAAGGTCGGAAACATCGTACAGCACCGAACCCGGGCTGACATAGTCGCCCATGTTGACGCGCCTCGCGGTAACTATGCCCGAAGTGGTCGATTCGATTTCGAGGTTGGTTTTCACAGTTCCCGAGGTTTCAATAGCCGAAATCTGTGAATCGGCTAATTTCCACTGGCGGAGTTTTTCCCGGGCTGCTTCGTAAATTTCGGGCTGCGCCTGTTTGGTTTTAGCCGCTTCGAGCAATTCCTGCTGCGCGGTAACCAGTTCCGGAGAATAAATTACGGCCAGCGGCTGGCCTTTCCGCACAGGTTCGCCAGTGAAATTAACCAGCAACTTTTCAACCCTTCCGGAGATTTGAGCAACCTGATTTTGCAGCAAGCGTTCGTCGGCCTGCACTTTTCCGTAAAGCCGCACTTCTTTCTCCGGATTCTGCCGCGAAACCACCGAAGTCAGTACATTGGCCAGTTGGGCGGCTTCGCGGGTCATTTTAATCGCGTCCGGATCGATGGTTGCAGCGTCCTGATTTAATGGAATCAGGTCCATGCCGCAAATCGGGCATTTGCCGGGCTTGTCCATTCGGATTTGCGGGTGCATGGAGCAGGTCCAGATCGTTGCTTTCGCGGTTTCTGCGGCATGGTTGTGCTTGTCTTCTGCCTTTTCCGGAGAATGAAAAAACAGCCAGCCGAGAATCAGTCCGGTGACGATGAATAAACCGCCGCGGACCACTTGATTTGAAAATATTTTATTCATAATTAGCAAATTACCTTAATAAAAATGGTCGAAAATGAATTCATTTTACTGAATTTGAGAAAATGCCATTAATCGTTTGAGCCAGGCAACCGACGTGTTGAAGTCGGCAACAGCTTCGGTTTGTTTGTATTCGTAGTCGAGCGTTTGCTGTCGGACCCGCAAAATATCGGTGAGCGAAGCGCCTGAGGAGGCGAAACTTTTGAGCAGGATACCGAGCGTTTTCGATGCCAACTGATACTGTCCGGCATACAGGGTTATCCGGCGCTGTGCATCCCGATACAATTGGTTGGCCTGATAATACTCGGTTTGCAGCGAATTGGCCGTAGCCTTCAGATTCTCGGAATTGGCCGATTTTAGAAAGTCGGTTTCGTCGCGCATGGCTTTGTACTTTTTCCGGTAAATGGGCAAAGTAGCAGTAACCATGGGCATTACCATGTCTTTACCGTTCATGGCCGATGTTGACATCACATTTTTATTAATCAGCGAATAATTCAGCCCAAGACCAATCATCGGATAGCTCATTTTCGTGACCATTTGTTTGCGGGCTTCGAGCGACTGCTGTTCGAACTGAAGCATTCCCAGCATCGGATTGTTTTTCAGAATACTGTCGGTCACCGCCCATTGTGAAGGCTCGAATTTTTCGGCCATCAAGGTATCCGGAACGCTGACTGTCGCGGTCTGCGGCCTGTTCAGATAGCTATTGAACTGAGCCGAAGTGGTATTCCATTGATTTTTTAACAGAGCGATGGTATTCTGAAGGTCTCCGGTTTCAATCTGAATCCGGTACACATCCGAAAGGCCTGAACTTCCGGAAGAAGGGCCCATCGGGTTACCTGCCATTGGCGCTGCCTGACCGGATGCATTCCCCGCATTTCCGCCCATGCTGTTCATTCCTGAAGATCCGGAAGAAAGACTTTGCGCGGAAGCCGGAGCGGTTGTTTGGCTGGCAGGCGACGGGCTGTTTCCGGAAGGACCAGCTTTGAACCTGACGACGGCGAGTCGTTCAATGGTTTGGAGCAGTGCCAGATTTTTCTCCGAAACGTTGATATTCTGTTTTACCTTGTTTAATTCGTACCAGGTGCGCTGCACATCGTAAAATACCTGCAATTTGGCATCACGGAACGATTCGAATTTGGCCCGGGCCATCAGGCTCATTTCGTCTTTGGCATTTTTCAACACGCCAAACCACGGAAACATCTGCATCAAACGGATGTCGGCCAGCTGATTACCACTGACCAATTCCATCGGGCTCAGAAATACACCCAAACTTATGTCCGGATCGGGCAAACTGCCTACCTGTGGTACTTTCTGCAAGGCCGCCTGATATTCTGCAAATTTCTGTTGAACAGAGGGATTGTTTTTGGCCGCCAGTTCCAGGTAATTAGTCAGCGAATCAGTCTGTTGGCTATTGGCAATTGTACAAATACCGATAAACAAAAAGGTCAATATCAATTTTTGTATTGATCTTTTGCAGGTCAATCCCATTTCGTCCGAAGTTGGGTTTGTACCTTTTTTAGCATGATTTCGCGGACGGAAAATATGCCCTTTCTCTAACCCGGGGCGGCACTCCTTCGTCGCTTTGTCCCGGGCTACCAATATTTCGCCCATTCTGGGCTGAAAATCTGTTTTGGCAGATTGCTGAATAAAATGAAGGTCTTCTCGGCAAAGCGATGCCCAAGGCTTTCCCCCTCGTGGGGGAACGGGAAGGGGGCTGTATTTATATGTTTTCATCTTGCTTCGGATTTTTGATTTTTTTTACTGCATTTTCCCGCCACATGGCCTGAAACATCGGGACTACAAAGACGGTCATCACCTGGATTACCATCCCGCCAAACATGGGAATGGCCATCGGGATCATGATGTCGGAGCCTTTGCCGTTGGATGATAAGACAGGCAACAACGCGATGACAGCCACCGCGGTAGTCATCATGGCCGGGCGAACACGTTTCATTCCGGCGGAAACTACCGCCTCGCGCACCTCGTGAACCGTTGACGGATGCCGGTCTTCGAAAACCTGATGAATGTAGGTTCCCATGATGACTCCGTCGTTGGTGGCAATTCCAAAAAGGGCGATGAAACCAACCCAAACCGCCACACTCAGGTTAATGGTGTGCATCTGGAACATATCGCGAAGATTGACTCCTGAAACAGAGAAGTTCATAAACCAGTCCTGACCATACAACCAGAGCATGATAAAACCCCCGGCAAAGGCGACAAACACGCCTGAAAAGTGAATAAAGGAGGCAGTAACCGTTCGGAACTGGAAATAGAGCAACAGCAAAATCAGCATCAGGCTGATCGGGATTACGATCGCCAGTCGTTTGGTTGCACGCATCTGGTTCTCGTAATTTCCGGCAAATTTATACGATACCCCGGCAGGCAGAACGAGCGCGCCCGAGCTCAGTTTTTGCTGCAAAACCTGGGTGGCTTCATCGACCACATCCACTTCGGCTTTGCCTTCGTTTTTGTCGAAAATCACATAGCCATTCAGGAAGGTATTTTCGCTGCGAATCATTTGTGCGCCGCGTGTATATTGAATGTCGGCAATTTCACCCAGCGGAATTTGCACGCCGTTCATGGCCGGAATCAGAATGCGTTTGATATCGTCGGGATTGTCCCTCAACTCCCGCGCATAACGCACCCGGATCGGGAAACGTTCACGGCCTTCTACCGACGACGAAAGCGCCATTCCACCGACAGCAACCTGTAAAATATCCTGCACATCGCTCACCGTCAGTCCATAGCGGGCCATTGCTTCACGGTTTAGTTTAATTTCGAGGTAGGGAGCGCCAACCGCGCGATCGTAAAATACGGATGACGCTTTGATGGAAGGAACTTCTTTCAGGGCCTGTTCAAGTTGCAATCCGGCTTTCTCGATACTTTCAAGATCGGGACCAAACACTTTCAATCCCATCGGGGCGCGCATTCCGGTCGAAAGCATCACCAGCCGTGTTTCGATGGGCTGTAATTTGGGCGCTGAAGTCAGGCCCGGAATATTGGTCACTTTCACGATTTCATTCCAGATGTCGTTGGGCTTTTTAATTTCAGGCCTCCACTGGCGGAAATAGTCACCGTTTGAATCCGCAATCAGGCTGTCAGCCGGAATCACCCGGAAAGCTTCTTTATCAGGATTGTATCTGCCGCCGCTTTTCAGGATAAAACTACCCGAGTGGTCGGTTTTAAACTGCATCCGCTGCCCGTTTTCGTCCAGAATGTATTCCGAACGGTAATTGATCGTATTCTCGAACATTTGCACCGGCGCCGGGTCGAGCGCCGAATTCACGCGCCCCCATTTTCCGACAGCAATTTCCACTTCAGGAATGGCCGACAGTCGTTTGTCGAGCGTTTCCACGTATTCGAGGTTTTTCTGAATGCTTGAATGGGGCATACTGGTGGGCATCAGCAGGAACGAACCTTCGTTGAGCGAGGGCATGAATTCCTTGCCGGTTCCGGGGAACAGTTTTTCAGGAGTTTGCCAGAAAGCCGTTTGCCGGATGCTTTTCGGGCCCGATGCGATAAAGCCGAATGTTTTATCGAAGCCCTGCCAGGCGAGCAAGCCAAACAATAACGTGAAGCCCGGGATGACCAGAAATTTCCATTTGTTTTCCAAAGCCCACCGCATGATGGCCTCATAAAAATGAACCATCGACATCAGGACGGCCAGGATGACAGCAATAATGCCGGCCACAAAAATAAAATTGGCAAAGGTGCTGTTGTGAGCGCCCAGTGGAAGCCACTCGATGGTGAGATACCAGGCTGCCACCAGCACCGTGATGGCAATGTTGAGGTAGTTTGGAAATTCTTTCCGGCTTTCGGGCCAGCGGTCGTCGAGCAGATTGTTGGCGCCCACTGCTACCAAAGCCAGTGCGGGCCAGGTGTGCCAGAAAATCACAACCGCGATGCCTGCCAGAATCAGGCTCCCGTTCCAGAATTTGCGAATCTTTTGGGTGTCGAAACGAATATTGAAGAACAGATAAGTTAAGGTTGGCAACACCACAATTCCGAGAACGAACGCGGCAATGAGCGCAAAAGTTTTGGTGAAGGCCAGCGGGTGAAACAGCTTTCCTTCGGCGGCCTGCATGGCAAAAACCGGAAGGAAGCTGACGATGGTTGTGGCTATGGAAGTAACCACCGCTGCACGTACTTCGGTCGTTGCCTGATAAATTACCGACATCAGTTTTTTACCGCGAATGTCCTTATTTTCGGGCATTTCGAGGTGCCTGAGAATGTTCTCCACATCCACAATCCCGATGTCAACCATCACACCAATGGCAATGGCAATTCCTGAAAGGGCCACAATATTGGCCTCAATGCCGAAAAGCCGCATCAGGATGAAAGTCATTAATACGCCGATAGGCAGCAATCCGGCTACAATGAGCGACGCTCGCAGGTTCATCACCAGAATAATGATGACGATGATACTGATCAGGATTTCGTGCGAAAGCGCCGATTCGAGCGTTCCGATGGTTTCACGGATGAGCCCGGTGCGGTCGTAAAACGGCACGATGGTTACTTTCGAAACGGTGCCGTCGGGCAAGGTTTTTTGCGGCATCCCGGCTTCCAGTTCCTTGATTTTATCCTTGACATTGTTGATCACGTCCATCGGGTTGGAGCCGTAACGGGCAACTACCACGGCACCAACGGCTTCGGAACCAGACTTGTCCAGTCCGCCGCGACGGGTTGCCGGACCAAATTCAACATGCGCCACATCTTTAATTCGCACCGGAACATTATTCCGGACAGCCACTACCGAGACTTCGAGGTCATTCAGATTTTTAACGTACCCCAGACCACGGATGATGTATTCCACGTTGTTCAGTTCGATGGTTTCGGCGCCCACATCGAGGTTGCTTTTTCGCACGGCGTTCATCACATCCATCACCGAAACGTTGAAGGCTTTCAGCGCCTCCGGGTTCAGATCGATCTGGTATTCCTTAATAAACCCGCCAACCGACGCCACTTCTGAAACCCCTTCAGCAGTAGTCAGTCCATATTTCACGTAGAAATCCTGAATGGTGCGCAATTCCTGCGGGTCCCAGCCTCCGCTGGGTTTCCCGGTTTTCGGGTCGCGGCCTTCAAGCGTGTACCAGAAAATCTGGCCGAGTGCGGTGGCATCGGGGCCTAAGGTGGGTTGTACTCCGGAAGGCAAGGTTCCTGACGGGAGTGAATTCAGCTTTTCGAGAATGCGCGAGCGGCTCCAGTAAAATTCAACATTATCTTTAAAAATAATGTAGATAAAAGACATCCCGAACATGGAGGTGCTGCGTATGGTTTGCACCCCGGGAATACCCAGCAGCGCCGTGGTTAGCGGATAGGTGATCTGATCCTGGATGTCTTTGGGTGAGCGGCCCATCCATTCGGTAGCTACAATCTGCTGGTTTTCACCAATGTCAGGAATGGCGTCCACCGCAATCGGGTCGCGCGGGAAAAAGTCAGATTTCCAGTTAAAGGGCATAAATACCATTCCCAAAACCACAAAAGCGATCAGGAAAATAAAGGTAATCAGCCGGTTTTCGAGAAAGAATTTAACAAGACGGTTAAACATTGGATACAATATTTAAAGTATAATCTTTTGATTATGCTTATTTAGTAAGTTTTTTAGCTGTTTTGTAAAGCTATTAAAAATCGGGGGCAATAAAAAGTAGAATTAATGCCCCCGAAACAAATAAGAAATCAGTACCAAATTACCTGTGGGTAAACTAGTATAGTTTTCATTTAATGGCATCCTCCAGAATAATAGTTTTTCCCATGATTACTGAATTATTTTAATCCTTGAGCTTCTAAAAAATGATTGATTTTATAATGCTTGTGGAATTGGTCGTATTCACCCAAAGAAGCATCAGTCTTGAATTGACTGTCAATCGCATCGTGTAACATGTGGTTGTCTGGGAAAGCTGCTTTCAGGTTAAGCAAGGTTAATTCCTTTATTTCGCCACCGCCACCTTTGCTGAAATAGAAAGTTGTGACAGTTTTTGAGATAGCAGTTTTTGAATTGCCAGGTACAGTTGATTGTTTTCTGGAAACCCATAGGATACTTTTGTCTTCAACAGAAAAATCTTCTTTACCCTGAAAACGTACTATTTTTCCATCGCAAAGCTGAAACCCCCATATTTCGGCCTTTTTGAGGTTGTAAGGCTTTCCTTCGTGAACCACCGTAATGAAATCCTTGCCAAGAAAATCATTGAGCTTAATTTTATGTTTGTCGGTGGCGCAATCAATTCCATACTCCATTTTTCCAGAGGTATAATCTGCAAATGATTTAAAAACACCACTCTTTTGTGCGAACAATGAGCTTGTGCTGATGATAGCAATTCCTGCGATCATGGTAGCAATTTTTACTAATTTTTTCATGATATATCAATTTAAATTTAAAAACTAAAATACGTAACTGTTAATGAACTTATTTACTTCTTATTACAATGCCATTGGGCTTTTTGCCAACCATAATTTTCATCATTTCTTTTAGGGTTGCCACATCAACTACCGATACTGTTCCATCATTCTGATTGGTCACATAACAGGTTGTTCCAGTCTGGTTAAATGCGATGGCAGAGGCTCCGCTTCCAACAGTTACGGTTCCACCCATCATGTATCCTGTGGATGTTTTGGTCCACATCTGAACTTTTCCGCCATTCGGATCTGAAACCCACATTTGGTTCATCATCGTATTGCGGGTGGCCATACCAGGCACAAAACCAAGTTTCACGGTGCCGGTCATCATGTTCGTCATCATATCTAATAAGCTGATGCTCTGGTCTTTTTCATTATTGACAAACATCATTCCTCCCATACCTGGCCAGGCGCCAACCGGATAGTTACCCACAGTGGTAGTTTCAAGTATCTGTTTGGTTGCTGCATCAATAACTGATACTGAATTTGACATTCCATTGGCTACAAATACCTTTTTCCCATCGTCGGAAAAAGATACTTCGGTTGGAAACTGACCAACAGTTATCGTATTTAAAACCGAGTAGTTACTGGCATCGAATACCAAAACTTTGCCTGTGGTCATCATCAGGGCTGTCCATAATTCTTTGCCATCGGGCGAGAAAGCCACATTAAAAGCAATTCCATCGAGCGTGATTTCTTTCAGGATTGCTCCGGATACAGCGTCCAGAATTACTATTTTGCCTTGAGTCGGAATATTGGAGGATGTTCCGCCCATCATATTTCCTGAAGTAAAAGAAGAAACCATCATTCCGGTGCCACCGTTAAAATTACTTCCCGGAAAAGACACGGCAATCTTGCTTTTGTCGGGCGACAGCGAAATGTGGTGCGGCCACATATTTACCATGCCACCTGACCCCATCATGCCCATTCCTGAAGTCACCTGAAATTGAGGAAGGTCAATGGTTTTATCCACTTTATTGGTGGACAGGTTGATTACTGAGATCGAATTACTTTCGCCATTAACGACATAGGCGGCGTCAGAATTTAATGCGACACTGCCTGGGGTAATTGGCGTTTTATCTTTCGAACAAGCTGAAAACAGGATCGCGCTTCCAATAAGGACTGCTAACGATAATCTAAATTTCTTCATAATATTGTTTTGTATTGGTAAAAAATTTTAATTATTAATGTTGATAAGCGTTCTCATGATGAACGATTTAAAAAAGACTTTCTTCAAATCCTATCTTTTTATCCATTTTACAATCAGGATGAAATAATTCTCTTAATTCTTGTTCGATTAGTATCCTGCCTTGCTGTTTTAAAAATGGGGTGTAATGGGCATAAATTGTCAATTTTCCATTGCAATGATTTGTCCAGCAGTCTTTTTTATCATGATTTTCAATTCGCGTTCTCAATTTTATACTTTCGCCAACATCCAATAAGAAATATTCCCCATCTACGGAACAAACTACAGCATACACACCAGATCTGTCTTTGATCTGATCAATTGATGCGAAAGGGCCAGTAAATGAATACTTTCCTAATTTGATAGACATGAATTAAATTTTATGATTTTTAACAATGAGAAAAGAATCAGTGAATAGCCATCATCACATTAAATTTCCGTTGTCGGAAATTGGCAGATTTGTGGCTATTGCACTAAAAAATGGAAATCGAAAGATTACTTCTTCCGTTTGTACTGGCAGCAGCCCGGAAGTTTTGCGTAAGCCTCATCGTTGGCCTTATACTTTTCGGTATCGTGACCAACAGCGGCGATTTTCTTTTGGATATCGTCGTTTGTAATTTTTGACGGATTGTAAACCACCGAAAGCATTTTTGTATCCTTGTTCCATTCGGCTTTGCTCACTCCATCAACCTTTGCAGCCTTTTCGATGCGTGCCTGACAGCTTTCGCAGTTGCCCCAAACTTTGATAGTTTCGGTTTTTGTGGAACTCTTGTCCATCTTTGAATTTGTACTGGTTTTGGACATGTCCATTTTGGAATGATCGGTCATTTGGGCAAAAGAATTTGTACCCAAAGCTATTGCCAATAAGGCAACTATAATAATTTTTACAGTTTTCATGATATTTTGTATTTGATGTTTTTGAATAAAAAGTTAACCACGAAGGGCACAAAGAAGGCACGAAGAACACAACGAATTTGTTTAACTAGTCTGAGATTTTCACTGATGAAGCACTAAAGCAATATTTTAAGATTGAATATCAATCTTAGTGCACTTTGTGAAAAACCTTTGTGTTCTTCGTGTTTATACAAATAACATCAAATACGGAAAACGCATATTTTGGGCAGGCTTACAGCGCTCGCAAGGAACAAGCCTGGCGGACTGACATCTGTGCTAATGAAATTTAAAGCAGTAAACGAGTGTATCTGAATGCAGGCTGGTATTTCAAAAACCTGCAAGAGATTTGGAGAAAAGATTTTGAAAATTGTAAATGAGGGGGCAAAATTGTGATCGACCGACAAAACAGAAACTTCGTTTTTGCAGCAATCAGATTCAGAATGTTTTCCTGTTGAGGAGCATCTGTCAACCGAACCTTCCATGCCACACGAAGCTAACTCACCCGAAAAAGACACTTTGGTTGCCGCAAGCTCACCTCCACAAAAATGTGTGGCAATGGTGAGGTGCATGCCCGAAAGCAGGATGAGTAAAGCAAATGATATGGAAAGCAGTTTCTTCATTTATCTCTAAAACAGAAAATGTTGTAAAAATGTTTTCAAAGGTATGGTTTTTTAAATATGTTATTCTTTTACATCGGGTTGGTTAAGAAACATTAACAGATCCGGTGGAATTAACAGGCGATTGTCACAATCAGTTTAACAGCATCCGATCAGGATTCTGAAAATTGGTTCGGTGATTTTAGTGCACCGAACCGTTATTCTCCGGACTTCAATTTATTTTCCAGCAGCCAGTTCGCCCATCATTTGTTTAAATGTAAGAAACAGACTGGATGCCTGATTATACAATTCTTCATCCGATTTGACGGCTTCGAGCATCATTCCCATGTTCATGGTGGAGAGTACCGTTTTTTCGCCAGCTTCATACACCGATAAAGTGCAGGGCATGAAGGTTGAAAATTCAGGATTTGTGGTTAGCATCATGGCTGCCGTTTTTGCCTGACAAATGTTGTGAATGAATACTTTACGCTGAATCGGGAATCCTTTCGATTCAACGATTTCGTGATAGTTGTAGGTCTGTAACAAAGCCAGGTTGTATTTCTGACATGCTGCCGCAACCTGCCCTGCAATTTGTTCTGCACTCAGGCTGCTTTCTGTTTGGTGCAGGAAAGTTTCGGTCATTTTTTCGCTTTGCATGATTTCTTATTTTTAGAAGGTTACTGTTTTATCGGCCCACACCACTACATTCACGCAGTCAACCATGGTTGAGATCGGGCAGGCCTCGGTGCTTTCCAGATACCTCGATTTCAGGCAGGTACCACAGGCTAGTATTTCGCCGCCAATTTCAGCGAACTTCTTTAACTGTTCGTCAACATTGTATTTTTCGTGGGTCAGGCCTTCACATTCAACGGCTTCGCCCATCAAAAACACTTTTACTTCGTGCCCCAGCTTTTTAGCGGTTACGGCAAAGCGAAAGGCATTCCACGCCTTTTCAAATTCTTTGGTTTCCAGGATAATTCCAATTTTCATAATTTGCTGTTATTTAAAATATTAAAACAATTTGACTTTTTTTTAGCCGTATTCTGACTAATAAACTTGCAGAACAAAAAACCAGCAAACCCAAGATAAATAAACTTTTCATGGTGTATGGGTTCATAGTTTTTGAATAATTAGTCCGAAATGATACGGTTCGAGTAGAAATGGATCTTTTGGTACTTTGAAGCCGCTTTCTAATGCCCAATTGATGCATTCCTGCGGTTTGGGACGAATTTCGAGCGATGGGCCACGTGGAGTTTCGATGTCGCTGCGCCAATGAATAATTCCGGCTTTGGCACCACTTTTAAGAATCCGGGAAACTTCGTTCAGGATTTGTTCCGGAAGTTCGTGGTGCAAAATATTGAAAATCATCACGTAATCGACCGAATTGGCCGGAAGTCCGGTTCCATCGGCGATGAAATCGGTCTGATGCAATTTAACATTGTTGATTTTGAGTTGATTGATTTTTGTTTTCAAGAGTTCGATCATCTCATCTTCAAGGTCGAAGGCCAGGACATTACCTTTAACAATTTTTGCGGCTGGAATTGAAAAGGTCCCAAAGCCACAACCTAAATCAACAACAATTCCCAATTCAGAAGTAACTTCCATTTGCCGCAAAATGAACGAAGGATCGAAAAATTCCGACCACTTGGCTTCAACGGGCATTCCGCTGTCTCGAACTTTCATGAATTTTGGCGTTTTGTCTAAAGGTCTTTAATAAGTTCCTGATGCTTTTTCAGGTTTTCAATGAGCACTTCGCGCATCATCCGGCAGGCTATGGCTATTTTTTCGGTCGTAAGCCTGAAATACATGTTTAATCCTTCTTTGCGCTGGGCAAGAATGCCATTTGAAACCATCATCGATAAATGCTGCGAGAGGTTCGATTTAAGGACTCCGGTGATTTCCTGAATTTCGCCAAAACTCATTTCCCGGTCGTTCAGAATATCAATAATCTCAATACGGATCGGGTTCGCCAGCGCTTTGCAAATGTTTGAATGCAGCGTATAAATGGTTTTGTCTCTCATCGTTCATTTGTTTAATTATTTAATAGTTCAAAAATATCTAAACAAATGAACAAAGCAAAGTTTCCTTTAAGAATTAGTTGATATTTCACAAAGGCAGGCGAGGATGAACAAAAATGTTGATTTTAAGATGGAAGTCATATGGTAGAATTCACTCTTTTTGTGTCCATTAGCTGAAGCAGACGACAAAGAATAAGACATACTGATCCTGAAACCTATCCTTTGCCGTCATATTTATGTGACGGATGATGTCAAATCTTTATCAGTAAGCCATTTCCCCGGCATTTTTCATGGCCGAAAGCAAGTTGAGTAAAGCAAATGATATGGAAAGCAGTTTCTTCATGAAGTGATTAGAAAACAAGCTACCGAAAATTTGGCGGCTCTCAGAGCTTTGGTTCGATTTTCTGTCATTAAATCGGTATTTTTTTTGACATGTTAAAAAAAACAAAAAAACCACAAAATCAACGATTTGTGGCCTTTTGATGGGTTTTGTTACCCAAATTTGTCGGGGTAGCCGGATTTGAACCGACGACCTCGTCGTCCCGAACGACGCGCGCTACCAAGCTGCGCTATACCCCGTTTTAAAAACTCAATTCCATTGTCTGGAAATACCCTCATCCGTGTTGAAAGCTGAATTTTCAATTGCGGTGCAAATCTAAAATTTTCTAAGGAAATTAACATGATTAATCTGAAAATTTCCGGAATTGCAGTTTCATTTTTGTTTTTTTTTATTTGTCTGGCTGATGAAAGCAGATAAAAAAAGAAACCGTTTCAAAACATAAGTTTGAAACGGTTCTTCTAATCAACACAATCAAACCACTTCTACTCGATTAGGACGCGTTGATTTTTATTTCCTGACCGTATTTGACAATCTCATTAACAATTGGATTAGACAATTCAAATTCACTTTCTCTAAATGGATGTGGTTCGATCCGACTGTCAATTTTACGCCTAAGTCTCAATAATTCCAATTGCATATCAATCAAATTGCTATAATCCTTAAATATCACAGCAATATCTATATCACTATCATCATTATAATTCCCTTTTGCGTAAGAACCAAAAAGAATTATTTTGATATAATTGTAATTGGCTTTTACAGCGCCTGCATACCTTTGGGCAATATTTACAGCATCTGTTTTATCCATGTTCGTAAAATTTCAATTTTTCATTCGTAAACTCTGCTGTACACAATGAATAAAACTCTCTCTTAAAATCTTCATAACGGGCATTTAGGTTGAATAAAGTAATTTTGTCAAGCCAGTCAGATTGCTCATCTGTCAACTCAAGTTCACTAAGCTCAGCTAATCTGTAAAGGTTATGAAGAAAAGGTGCATGCTTTTTATGCTTGTTAACATAGATGGCTTTAAGAAGTCTTTCAATTGATATCTCCCAAAAACAGTGACCATCCATGTGATTTTGAATTGTTTAAATTCAACATTGTTTGAAAATCTTCCTCAGAGGTATCAATCCAATGTTTAACTATTTTATCAATATCAATCACTACTAAACGAGGGGAAAAAATAAGATAGGGGTTACTCCCCGAAGGTTTGGCCCCATGTTGTATTTTTGTTTTGCCAAACAAACACAACATGGGTAAAAATACAGAAATAAATTTTGTCGGACAGCCGATTTTTAAACATATGCTCATCGATGAAGTACAGTCGGTTGGACGGTTTATTAAAATAACGGAAGCCAAAGTGCACGACAAAAACTTTTTGAAGGAACTGGAGTTGATCTCGTACAGTATGGTTGTTTTCGACCGGGCCTATAACTATTACCATCAGT
>JBBIHV010000013.1:0-40580 GCA_037446835.1 Sunxiuqinia sp.
AGAACTGGCTGGCTGGTTCGACGGTTATAAAACCAGCGAGCCGTTGGCAAAACAGTCTGATAAAAAGATGGATAAAGCAAAGCCGGATATGTTGTTCTACCTGGTTCTGGTGGGCATTCTCTTCCTTGTGTCGATTTTTGTTTTCATGAAGAGCAGGAAACGAAAATAATCAATGATCTTAAAGCAATTCAGGATTCAGCGGGATCGTGAAAAAGAACTCGGAATATTTGTCGGGCTCCGACTCAACCCAGATTTTACCGCCAAGCAAATGTACCAGGTTTCTGGAAATGGCCAAACCTAACCCGTTTCCACCGAAGCGCCTGGTTTTTGTTGTATCGACCTGCCGGAAGCGGTCGAAAATTGCCTCATGGAATTCAGGAGGGATGCCCATGCCGGTGTCTTTTACCCGGAATTCAATAAACTCAGCTTTTACGCGATAACCAATCTCGATGTAGCCTTCAGTTGTAAATTTTAAGGCATTCCCAATCAGGTTGCTGAAAATTTGTTTGATGCGATATAAATCGCTGACAACCTGCACGTCAGGGGTTTCAACGGGTTGGTCAATCCGTAATTCAATGCCTTTTTGCAAGGCTTTGGGATTGAAGTCATTCCACAATTCGTTGACTAATTTTTTAATCGGAATTGACTCGTTCCTGATTTTCAGTTGATGCGATTCGAGCATCGAAAAATCCATGATATCGCTGATTATTACCAACAAGCTGTTGCCATTGTCAACAATTGTGCGAATGAATTCAGCTTTTTGTTCTTCGTCAAAGTCAGAATCGCCAAGCAGATCGGCAAACCCAATGATGCTGTTCAACGGCGTCCGGATTTCGTGCGACATATTTGCCAGGAAAGCCGATTTTAAGCGGTCGCTTTCCTCGGCTTTTTCCTTGGCCTGAATAAGCTCTCTCTGCATTTTTCTGCTTTCGGTAATGTCTTCTTTTATAGCAATATAGTTGGTTATCAAACCTTTTTCATTTTTTATCCCGGTTATTGTTGCAGATTCCCAAAAGAGTGAGCCATCTTTTCTTTTATTCTGAAATTCGCCTTTCCAGACCCTTCCCGAAATAATTGTATCCCAAAGGTCACGGTAAACAGGATTTGGTACAGTGCCTGATTTTAATATCCGCGGGTTTTGGCCGATGGCTTCTGTTTCTGAATACCCGGTTGTTTCGCAGAATTTGGGATTCACATATTCAATGGTTCCATTCAGATCGGTGATTACAATAGTTGCCGGACTTTGTTCAATCCCCTTCGAAAGTTTCAGTATCTTTTCCTGCGCTTGTTTCTGTTCGGTAATGTCGCGCCCGATACCAACCAAACCAATTGATTTGCCATTTTCGTCGGTAAGTGGAATTTTAGAGGTGAGCAACCAGCGTTGATCGCCGTTTTTATCGTAAAAATCTTCTTCGCGGTTCAATACCGGGACTCCGGTTTCGATAACTGTTCGATCGTCCTGAAAGCCTCGCGCGCCAATTTCGTTGTTAAAAGTTTCCAGATCGGTTTTCCCCAGAATTTCCTCTTCAGATTCTGCCCCGACAATATCCAAATCGGCTCGATTGGCAATAATCTTCTGGCACTCAGCATCTTTCACATAAATTGTAACAGGAAGATTGTCAATGAGTAACCGGAGAAGTTTTCTTTCCCTTGATAAATTTCCCTCCGCTTCGAGCCGTTGACGGCGCAAATTGTGTTGCTCAATGGCGCCAATAACTGCTGAGCCCAGTCTTTTCAGGGAGTCTTTCAGGACATAATCGGAAGCGCCAGCTTTCATACATTCAACGGCCGTATCCTCGTTAACCGATCCGGTTACGATAATGAACGGGGTGAGCGGGCAGCGTTCTTTTGCAATCGACAAAGCTTTTAGGCCATCAAATACAGGCATATTGTAATCAGACAGAATTACATCAGGATGAAATTCTTCAATGGCCTGAATGTATGAACTCTGGTTGTCAACCCGCTGAAATACAGTGTTTATTAGATTCTTTTTTATTTCGCGCACATTGAGTTCAGCATCGGCTAAATCATCCTCGACTAACAAAATTCGATAAATTTTATCCATAAAAGGGTATTCAATTTAATATCCGGGAAATCTAATCCAAAATTTATTTAAGCGTCTCGTTAACGAGCAGCCAATACAATCCGGTTTGGGACATGGCTTTCAGGAAATCGTCGAAATTTACCGGTTTCACCACGTAGCTGTTTGCCCCCAGTTCATACGCTTTTTTGATGTCGGGATCTTCGCGCGAAGAAGTCACTACTACAACCGGAAGCCTTTTGGTATCCGGATGCGACTTTATTTCTGCCAAAACCTCCAAACCACTGATTTTCGGTAACTTTAAATCCAGGAATATAACTTTCACGGGTCTCGACTGGGCATTCCCTACAAATTTTCCCCTGGCGAAAATGAAGTCGAGCGCCTCTTCACCATCTTCGGCCAGGTGGATAGCATTGGCCAGGTTGTTTTTTCGCAAAGCCCTGATTGTCAATTCTGCATCGTTTGGGTTATCTTCCACAATTAAGATTTCAATTTCCTGATATTTTTCCATTTTCTTTAGGTTTTTTCAATACCCGACCATTTTTGGTTGGTTAATCTTGATTCGGTGGTAATAAATATACTCATTTTAAGGCAATCAACCACGTGTGCAACTATATTTCCGGGCCCGAACCTTTCAGGTCTGGCAAGGCAAAATAAAAGGTCGCGCCTTTGCCAATTTCGGCATCTGCCCAAACCCGCCCATGATGCCGGAAGATAATCCGTTGAACAATGGCCAGTCCAACTCCGGTCCCTTCAAATTCCTTCAGGTTGTGCAACCGTTGAAAAACCCCAAAAAGCTTGTGTGCGTATTGCATGTCAAACCCAATCCCATTGTCGCTGATAAAATAAACGATCTCATTTTCCTTACGTTCGGCGCCAATCGACACAACGATTTCCGTGTTCCGGGATGAATATTTTAAAGCGTTTGAAATCAGGTTAACCCATACTTGCCTGATCAGATTGAGATCGCAGACAGCAACTGGCAAAGGCTTCAGATTCAAACTTATTTTTTTATCCTGAAAATCTGGTGCAAGATCTGCAAATACCTGTTTCGCAACGCTTTCCATGTCAACCGACGACTGCCTGATTTCGCTCCGGATTAGTCTTGAAAATGAAAGCAGGTCGTTAATTAATTGTCCCATTCTCAGGGCATTCGATTCAATGACGTTGCACAACCGCTTCCCTTCATCATCGAGCAGGTCGAGGTATTCTTCCTGAAAAATTTTGATAAAACCATGAATGGCCCGTAGTGGCGCCTTCAAATCGTGCGAGACCGAATAACTGAACGCCTCCAGTTCTTTGTTGGCAACCTGCAATTGTTCGGTTTTTCTGGTCAGTTCGCCCGATTTCTCGTTTAAATCTGCAACGAGGTTTAGTAATTCTTTTTGGTTATCGGATAGTTGGTGGGTTCGATTTTCCAATTCAGCAGTACGGTCTTTTACTTTTTGCTCTAGTTCGTTATTCAGCCTAATAATTTGATCCTGAGCTATTTTTCGTTCGGTAATGTCTTCGCCAATACTTGCAACCCCGATAACTTGGCCGTCGGGATTGCGCAGAATGGAATTGCTCCAAACAATGTCAAGTAGCTTCCCCAATTTTGTTTTGATGGGGTTTTCGAAATGAGGATAACTTTTCTCATCCTTTATCCCACTTAAAAAAACTTCTTTTACTTCAGGAAAAGGTTCAGGGATCATCAGGTTGAACCAATCGTTTCCTATTAATTCTTCCCGTTTGTATCCGGTTAATGCCATCAAAAAATCATTTACAAAGGTTATTTTTCCTTTTTCATCCAAAAGCACGGCAAGGAGGTTAACCTTTTCAAGTAATTCGCGGAAGCGCCTTTCCGAATTAAGGTGTACCTCTTCGGCCTGTTTCTGTTCGGTTATATTCCTGACGGCGCCGTAAATGCCTGATAGTCCGTTCTTTTGTTCGTCCCACAGCGGATGTGCAAAAACCTGGACCCAAACGATTTCGCCCTTTCGGTTTATGGTCCTGATCTGACTTTCAGTATCCTGATTGTTACGCAGGCGGGCAATATCGTTGTCGTCGATGTGAAGGTCTTCAGGATAGATGGATGCACGCCAGGCACCCCGTTCTTTAAACTCCTCGACCGAATAGCCCGAAATAGATTCAAAAGCACCTGCAACCCAGTCCAAATCAAGTGTCCCGTCGGGCATTACTTTGGTTGAAAAGGTGTAATCGGTTGATACACTTGAAATCAGCCGATAGCGTTCTTCGCTTTCAACAAGGGCTTCAACGGTCAGTTTTCGGTCGGTAATATCAAGGCAATGACCAATATAGCCAATAAATTTGCCATCGATGTTGTAACGGGGTGTTCCATTGTCTTGGATCCAACGGTAAGTACCATCGTGGAAACACAACCTGAAATCCAGGCTAAATTTTTCTTGGCGGTCGAAAGCTGTGTTGTAGGTTTCAATGCACCGCTTCCTATCATCAGGATAAATGCCTTCCATCCAGCCATTTCCATACTCCTGTTCCAGGCGTCGTCCGGTAAAATCGAGCCAGGGCTGGTTAAAATAGCTACATTGTTTATCCAGTCCCGAAGTCCATATTAATGCCTGCCCTGAGTCGGCCAGGGTCCTGAAATGGAGTTCGCTTTCGCCCAATGCAGCTTTTGTCTCTTCGAGCATGTCAAATGCCTGATCGATATTGTTCCCAATTTCCTTCGATAAACTTAGAATGAGAACCGTAAGGACAAAAATGGAAAAGAGGGTCACTATTGCCGAAACGAGTACGTGGTCGTCATAAAAGTGAAAAAAAATGGTGTCAATCCATCCGGCAACAACAATAATAAACAGGGTAAAAGGTAAAAAATTTCGCATTAACCTTGCCCTAACCGATTCTCCAACAAACAGGTTCATAGGCAGTTCATTCATTCCAAAGCCAAATAACATTCCGGAGAATAAAAAGGTAAAGGCAACAGAGGTATTCAGCGCCGGTGGAATAATGCCCCGGTTGTAGAGCAGTGGGGTTCCGTACAAATAGCCTAAATCTAAAATAAAAGCCAGGAACATCCCCAATGAACACAGAAGTAAGGACAGCTTGATAAATCTTTTGTCCCCACTGGTTATCAGAAACAGGGAAATCAGTCCGGTAAGGAATAAAACGGTGGTAAAAGGCGACATCCTGCCAACCGGAAAATTCCTGAATGTGCCGGTTGAATTGCTGAAATATTGCTCAACAGCAATAGGATAGCCCATCAGGGAGTCGAATAAAACAAGGCCATTGAATATCAGTAAGATTAAAAGTACCATTTTGATGAACCTGGATTTCTCTTTTTTTGTCAGAAAATGCAGTGAAACACCGCCCAGGGCAATGAATAAAATTGCAGCAACCGGAGCCATTGGAATGAAATTCTGGCCAATACTGGCCAGCGACAAGGTATGGGCGAACCAACCTGCCAAGGCAATAATACTGATGCCGATAACAATCAGAAATGCCCAATACGCCATTCTTTCCTGTTTCGTTTTCATGTTGAGTTTACAGGTTTGTTGATTGACTTTGACTTAAAGTAAACGTGAACGCGCTTCCTGTTCCTTCCTGACTTTCCACCCAAATCTTCCCCCCGTGTTTTTCAACAAATTCTTTGCACAACAACAGGCCCAGACCAGTTCCCTTTTCATTTTCAGTTCCCCGCTGGGTATAATTTGAGTCAACCTTGAACAGTTTCTCTAGGTCTTCCTTTTTAATTCCGGTACCTGTATCTTTCACCGTAATTTCAAGCTCATCAGGTTTCCTTATTGCGCTGATTTCAACTTTTCCACTGGCTGCCGTAAATTTTAACGCGTTCGAGATCAGGTTTCTGAAAACTGTTTTCAGCATGTCCTCGTCGGCTGAAACAATGAGATTGTCCGGAATGTAATTGATCACGGCAATCATTTTGCTGTTTGCTTTGTCAATCATCAATTCAACGGTCTCGCTTACAAGTTTCTTTAAAAGGATGGGCTCGGGCGCGAACGGCATACGCGACTGCTGGACGCGGGCCCAGTCGAGGAGGTTCTCGAGCAGGCGGAACGTGTTTCTGGATGTGGAATAAATAACGCCGGCATATTGCTCAATGGATGCCAGATCCATGTACCGCACCTCATTTTTAATCAGTTCGGTTAAACCAATGATGCTGTTGAAGGGGCTTTTCAGGTCGTGCGCGATGATGGAGAAGAGCTTGTCTTTGGTGGCATTCAGTTCCTGCAATTCTTCTGAATATTTGTGCATTTGAATTTCGGCCATTTTTCGGTCGGTTATATCGCGCAGGATACCTTCATGAATAATGACTTTTCCGGTTTGGTCGGTGGTGTACCAGCCATGATCTTCAACCCAAATACCTGACCCGTCTTTCTTCTTCAGCATAAAAATTCCCATTTCCTCCAGTTCTTCCTGAAGAACAAGGCTTTCGCGGTCTTTTGGATCGAAATAAAGCTGAGTTTTGATGTCGATGTCCATCAATTCTTCCTTGCTGTCGTATCCCAGCATTTTAACCATGGCCGGATTGACTTCATTGAATTTACCTTCCGGAGTACTTCGGTAAACGCCGTCGGGCATCGATTCAATCAGGTTTCGGTATTTCATTTCGCTTTGACGAAGGCGCTCGTCGGCCAGTTTGAGGTCGGTAATGTCGGAGGCAACTCCCACCAATCCAAGGATTTCGCCTTTGTCATTTTCAACAACGGTGGTTGAAAGGGAAATCAGAAATTCGGTTCCATCCTTTCGTTTGTTCAGCAATTCGCCTTTCCAGCCCGATTCGTTGGTTAAATCAAGTATTTGATCAACTAATTTCTGATCATTTCGGGCTGAACGAACAATGGAAATATTTTTGCCAATTAATTCCTGGGCCGAATAGCCGTAAGTTTGTTCGAATGCTTCATTGACGAACAAAATCCGGTCGGAAGTGTCTGTAATGCTGATACATTCATTGATGCTTTTCAGGGCGTGCGCCATTAAATTGAGTTGTTCTTCGGCTTTTTTTCGTTCTGTCAGATCACGGAGCGTACCTTCAATTCCAATCATTTTTCCATCTTCATCAAGCATGAGATGTGCATTGTCTGAGGCATAATACATCTCATTGTTTGCACCTTTCAACCGGATTTCGTAATCTAAAACCTCACCTTTTTCTTCAATTTCTTTAATTTTAATTTTCCGGTCTTCCGGATTAAAGTACAAATTATCAATGTGTTGTCCGATTAATTCCTTGCACGTGTAAGATGAATACTTTTCAACCGAGTTGCTTATCTCGGTGATAATCCCATTCAGATCGATCTGGTAGAAGATGTCCTGAATATTTTCAAAAATCTTTTTGTACCGCGTTTCGGTCTCTCTCAATTCTTTTTCCTTCTTCTTCAATTCCGTAATGTCTTCAATGAGCCCGATTATGCCGATATGAGAACCAAAAGTGTTGGTGATTACGTTTTTATGCACAATAGAGTAGTGTTCAATTCCGTCAATGGTCGAAATCAAGGTTTCGTATTGCTGCGTACCACCCGATTCAAACAATTGCTGATCAGCCCGATGATAAATTTCTGCACTTTTCGGGGAAAACAACTGGAAGGCGTTTTTGCCGATTATTTCCTTTTTTGTTTTTCCCAGATAATCGGCAAATGCCTGGTTACAAAAGGTATAGATAAAATTTTCGTCTGTGGCAAAAACAGGTTGTTGAATGATTCCAAGTAATCCATTCCAAAAAGCTTCCTCACTCATAATCATACCTCCTCCGCAAAATTTATTTTCTGATAATTTACAAATAAATATTTCCTCAAAAAATGTGTTTAAGGAGCAGGTTTTTGCCTGCTTTTATTCATTCGTGTTTACCATCCAGAACGAAAACACATTCAGGTAATTCCAGAACGATTGAATCACTTCTTCCGGTAGTTCGAGTTTCGACAGCACTTCCCGATAGCATTTCAACCAAACCACGCGCGCTTCCTGAGTGATGGCAAAAGTAGCATGGCGCTTTGCGAGCATAGGTTTCCCGCGGTTCTCGTTAAAGTACGGATGGCCGCCGCAAATCTGAATAAAAAAATCGGACGATCGTTGTTTGGCCTTGTCGAGCGCTTCTTCAATTCGTGGGAAAAGTTGTTTGATTTCGCTCTGACTTATCAGATCGTAATGATCGCTGACCAGTTTGCGCATGCCTTGTTCGGTGAGCAATTTCAGAAATTCAGGTGATGGCAGAACGACCGGCGGCCGCTGCCCGTATTCATATGGATTAATCGTGAAATTCATGTTGTACCTGATGGTTTTTTTTCTGTTACTTTAAATAATGTAACAATTCAGAGGCCTTTCGGTTGAATAGGAACGATCGTTTTGAACCAGATTCTTTCGCATCGGTTCCATCGGGTTCAAAAGGAAGTGATACTCAATTGGTTTTACATGAAATTGCAGGAACATCGGGTTTCTGTCAAATTTCAGGCTCTGAATGACCGTAATTTTGATTTTTTATTTCCAAATTCACGAACCGATTTTTCTGATCATTAAAAACCAACCCAATGAATGAACATCTTCAGCTAATCGCCGCAAGGATCAAGGAACTGCGTGAAATTTCAGGCGTTTCTCCGGAAAGTTTTGCCAAAGAACTGCGGCTCGAACCAGATCTTCTTCAGGCCTACGAAAGCGGAAATACGGATATTCCGGTGGGGCTGCTTTACAAAATTGCCCAACGGTTCAACATGGAACTTACGGCGCTGCTCAGTGGCGATGAACCGAAATTGCATGTTTACACAGTCGTGCGAAAAAGTAAAGGACTGAATGTTGACCGCCGCAAACAGTATAAATACGAAAGTCTGGCTTTTAACTTTATTCATAAAAAAGCCGAGCCCTTTGTGGTAACCGTTGAACCCGATCAGTCCGGGTTTCCGCTTGAATTTAATGCTCATCCGGGACAGGAATTCAATTATGTGCTGGAAGGAAGCCTGCTGATTGTGGTTGACAACCATGAAATCGAGCTGAACGAAGGCGATTCCATTTATTTCGATTCAGGGTACAAACATGCCATGAAAGCGCTGAATAACCTCAGAGCGAGGTTTATCGCGGTCATTGTTTAACTAAAATATTTCAAAAAACCGAACATTCAACATCTATGATTCTTCATAAATTTCTTTCAAAAACAGAATTTACTTCTTATCCTGATTTTGCCCAAAATTTTCAAATCCGGATTCCTGAAAATTTCAATTTTGCTTTCGATGTGGTGGACGAAATTGCGCGCGAAACGCCCGATAAAATTGCAATGGTGTGGTGCGACGATAAAGGCGAAGAGGCCGTTTTTACCTTTGCCCAGATGAAAACCTTCAGCGATAAAGCGGCTAATTTTTTTCGCTCAGCCGGTATCCAAAAGGGCGATCCGGTGATGCTGATCCTCAAGCGCAGGTTCGAATTCTGGTTCTGTACACTTGCACTGAACAAAATTGGAGCCATCACAATTCCGGCCACGCATTTGCTCAGCACCAAAGATATTGTTTACCGCAACAATGCCGCCGATATAAAAATGATTGTTTGTGTTCCGGAAACTGAAGTCATTCAGCACGTTGAAGAAGCTCAGTCAAAATCGCCCACCTTAAAAGTGAAAGCTCTGATTGGTGAAAACCGCGAAGGCTGGCTAAATTTTAACTCCGGAATGGAAAGCAGCGCGGACGAATTTATCCGTCCATTGGGTGAAAGCGCAACTTCGAACAACGACATCATGTTGCTGTATTTTACTTCAGGAACAACCGGAATGCCCAAAATGGTAAACCACAATTTTATTTATCCGCTGGGGCATATTCTAACCGCCAAATACTGGCAAAACGTTCAGGACAACGGCCTGCATTTTACCGTAGCCGATACAGGCTGGGCCAAATCGGCCTGGGGCAAATTATACGGCCAGTGGTTGTCGGGCAGCGCGGTAATGACGTACGATTTTGATAAGTTCGTGCCGAAAAATCTGATGGATGTGCTTGTAAAATACAAGGTTACCACATTTTGTGCCCCACCAACCATTTACCGGTTCCTGATAAAAGAAGACCTGACCAAATTCGATCTTTCGGCATTGAAATACTGCGTGGTGGCCGGTGAACCGCTCAATCCGGAAGTTTACAAACAATTTCTGGAGGCCACCGGAATCCGGCTGATGGAAGGTTATGGCCAAACAGAGTGCACGGTCGCGCTGGCAACTTATTCGTGGATGGAACCCAAACCCGGCTCGATGGGAAAACCGTCGCCAGGCTACCGCATTGATCTGGTGGACGAAAACGGAAACTCGTGCGAAGTGGGAGAGGAAGGGCAGATTGTGATTTATACCAATCAGAATCCTCCGGTCGGCATGTTTAACGGCTATTACCGCGACGAAACCCTGACCCGTAAAGTTTGGCACAACGATGTTTATTATACGGGCGACATGGCCTGGCGCGATGAAGACGGTTACTACTGGTTTGTTGGCCGCGCCGACGATGTGATAAAAAGTTCGGGTTACCGCATTGGCCCGTTTGAAGTGGAGAGCGCGCTGATGGAACATCCGGCGGTGCTGGAATGCGCCATCACAGCGGTACCCGATGCGGACCGGGGCCAAATCGTAAAAGCCACCATCATTCTGGCAAAAAACTACCAGCCAAGCGACGAACTGGCCAAAGAACTTCAGGAACACGTAAAAAAAGTGACTGCACCCTATAAATATCCGCGGATTGTTGAATTTGTGACCGAGCTTCCGAAAACCATCAGCGGGAAGATTCGCAGGGTTCAGATTCGGGAAGAGGACGGGAAGTGATCAGTGTTCAGTCGCAGTGTTCAGTCGCAGTCGCAGTAAACAGTGCCAAATGACAGACTGTTGGAGTGCGAATGCTTCTAATTTGATGCTTCCAGAGATTGCGACGGAATTCAGCGACGGTAAACTTTTTCGGATTACCTTTGCGGCAAACAAAATTGTTGAACCGTGACTTTTCAGGAATTAAATTTAAATACACCGCTGCTGAATGCCCTGATTGACCTGGGGTTTGAAAATCCAACACCCGTTCAGGAAAAAATGTACCCGGTTGTACTTTCGGGTCGCGATGCGGTAGGTATTGCACAAACCGGTACCGGAAAAACTTTTGCGTATCTGCTGCCAATTCTTCGCCAGCTCAAATATTCAGACCAGAAACATCCGCGCATTTTAATCGTGGTGCCCACCCGCGAACTGGTTCTGCAGGTGGTGGGCGAGGTTGAAAAGCTGGCAAAATACATGAATCTTCGTGTGATTGGCGTGTATGGCGGAACCAACATGAATACCCAGAAACAGGTTGTTTATCAGGGCATGGATATTTTGGTGGCCACACCCGGACGCCTGGTCGATTTGGTAATGACCGGAGTTTTGCGCCTGAAGTCGATTCAAAAACTGGTGATTGACGAAGTGGACGAAATGCTGAACCTTGGTTTCCGCCCGCAATTGATGAGTTTTATGGATAGTTTGCCCACAAGAAGGCAAAACCTGATGTTTTCGGCCACCTTGACTGAGGAAGTTGCCGCCCTGATCGACAGTTATTTTTATGAGCCGGTCACTGTCGAAATTGAGAATCAACGAACACCCCTGGAGCAGATTGCTCAGTACTTTTATGCGGTGCCGAACTTTTTCACCAAAATCAATTTGCTGCAACACCTTTTGGATAATCGTTCGGAATACAGCCGGGTGTTGCTTTTTGTGGCCAGCAAACAGTTGGCTGACCGTGTTTTCGACTTGCTCGACCCGGTATTTCAGGAGCAGATTGGCGTAATTCATTCAAACAAGTCACAAAACTACCGTATTAATTCGCTGGAACGTTTCAGGGACGGGACTTTCCGGATTTTGATTGCTACCGATATTGCATCCCGAGGACTGGATATTGCCGATATTTCGCACGTCATTAATTTTGATGTGCCCGACCTCCCTGAAGATTACATTCACCGCATTGGGCGCACCGGGCGTAGCGAAAAAGCCGGAATAGCCATAACGTTGGTAAACGAACCCGAAATGAAACTTCTGGCTCAAATAGAATCGTTTATAAACCGGCATCTGGAAGAAAAACCAATTACCTCAGAGGTAAAAATTTCAAATGTTTTTACAGAAGAAGAAAATCCGGTTTTGTTCGACCGTGATTATCTGGGAAAATCATTGGCAATCAAGGATTCTCAGGGCGCCTTTCACGAGAAAAAGGAAAAGAACAAAAAGGTAAATCTGGGAGGTCCGGGTCGGCGAAATCCGCGAAAGGAAAAGCCCGTCAACCGTGGGGTTGAGAAAAAACGGGCGGCAAAACGAAGGTAAATCATTTCCAGAAGTCGAACTCGGGTTATTGCAATTCCAATAAATTGCCCCTGATTTTCAGGTATAGGTTTCCGGGCTAAAAGAAATTCCTATTTTTATACATGGAAACGGGATGAATTCTTCAGCCTTTCTGTTAATTGAATTAATATTCTCCAAAAATGAGAAAGCAATTTGCAATTCTTTCAGTTTTAGTGTGCTATTTCTTTGTCAGTCAGGCAGAAGCTCAATCAAAAAAAACAATTGGTCAACAAAACGAATACGAAAGCGCTTACGAGTCGGGTACGCTGGCAGGCAACGAACTGCCTGTATTGATGCCATTTAACCGCTGGATTGATCCGGCGGGCGAGCAACTTTATTTTGGCGATAAAGAGCTCGAAAACCATGCCCTCGACTGCTCCCTTTCGCCCGACGGCAAATGGATGGCTGTTGAAGGCCGCTATTCCGTGGTCCTTATTTCTCCGGAAAACCGAAAAATCGTGAGCCGTTTTGTATTGAAGGTCAAGTTTCAGAAAGAGGGTTTGATGAACACTTTTTCAGGAATAACATGGAGAAAAACAGGAACGGGTTACGAACTGTTTTGGAGCGCTTCGGGGACAACAAAAAAATCGTGTGTCATCAGGGCCGGATGGGACGGCAAAGAAATTTCGGTTATTAAAACCTATCCTTTTGAAGCTGTGGCGCCTGCTGTTTCAGCGCTTCCCAACGAATTAACAGTTACTGAAGAAGCGGACGGGCCGAAAATGTATGTGGTACTCAACGGAAATAATTTACTCGAAAAAATTGATCTGGAATCCGGAAAAACAATCTGGTCGGCTCCAACAGGCGTTGCTCCGTTTGGAATTTCGATGGCTGTCCAAAAATTGTACGTTACCAATTGGGCTGGTCCGGTGCCGGAACCAAACGACCCGAATGTGGCCGGAGTTCCCTGGGGAGAGGCCAAAGTTGACCCGGCAACAGGCGCAACCCGCGAAGGTTCGGTTTCGGTTTTCGATCCGTTGACTGGCAAACAGTTAAAAGAATTGCAAGTGGGATTGCACCCCAACGACATTTTGAGCAGCCGCGATGGCAAATTTATTTATGTGGCTTGTGCCAACAGCGATCAGGTTTCGGTTATCAATACTGAAAATGATGCAGTTTGCGAAACCATTCCGGTGAAACTTGATCCGGAAAAGAACAGCTATTTTGGCGATTCGCCCAATGGTTTGGCGATAACCAGCGATGATAAAATACTTTTTGTTGCCAACGGAATGGACAACGCGCTGGCCGTGGTGAAACTGGGGAAAAAATCGGCGTCAGCATCAACCGAAAATGAAAGCCGGGCTACCGGGTTCATCCCCACAGGAGCCTATCCGGGTGCAATCAGCGTTTTTCAGGATAAAATACTTTTCATAGCCAACATCGAGGCAGAAGGGGCGCGCATTGCCAGCATTTCGGGAACAACCGGCAAACCTTCCTACAATTCGCACCAAATGATGGCCTCTGTTTCGGTCATTCCTATTCCTGAAAGCCTTAAACTTCAGGAATATACCAAAAAAGTAATTAAAATTAACCAGTTTTTCAGGCTCGAACTGACGAAAAAACTGCCCCGAAAAAATGTTGCCCCGTCACCCGTACCGCTTCGGATTGGCGAACCATCGGTTTTTAAACATGTTGTTTACATCATCAAGGAAAACAGGACCTACGACCAGGTTTTAGGCGATGTCCGTTCAGGCGATGGCGATTCGACGCTTTGCATTTTTGGGAAAAAGATAACGCCAAACACGCACAAACTGAGCAGCGCTTTTTTGCTGATGGATAATTATTATGCCTCCGGAAAATGTTCGGCAGAAGGGCATCAATGGACGGATATGGCTATTGTGACCGATTATATTGAGAAAAACATACGGGCCTGGTTCAGGAGTTATCCGCATGTACAGCAAGATGCGCTGGTTTATCAGCCCTCTGGGTTTATCTGGGACAATGCCCTGAAACATGGGAAAAGTGTCAGGATTTACGGCGAAGCTTGCGTGCCCGAATACGATAAATCGCTGAACTGGACTTCGATTTACAACTTATACAAGAAAGGCGAACCGTTAATTTTTAAAAATGTAACCACCATAAAGCCGGTTGAAAATATCCTGAGCCCGAACTATCCCGGGTTCGACAACCATGATATTCCAGATGTGCTCAGGGCAAAAACATTCATTGCCGAGTTGAAATCGTATGAAAAGATGGAAGGCGATCAGTGGCCAGAGTTGTCCATTCTTGCTCTTCCAAATGACCATACCGGCGGGACCCGGCCAGGTTTGCCAACTCCACGCGCCCAGGTAGCCGATAACGACCTGGCGCTTGGTCAAATTGTTGAAGCCATTTCGCACAGCCGGTTCTGGAAAAATACGGTTGTCTTTATTACGGAAGACGATTCGCAAAATGGATGGGACCACGTTTCGGCATACCGCACCGTTGGGCTGGTTTTGAGTCCGTATTCGCGGCTGGGCCGCACGGTGCACACCAATTTCAATCAAGTTTCGATGGTACGCACCATCGAGCAGATTTTGGGTATTCCGCCCATGAATATTAGCGATGCCACAGCAATGCCCATGTTCGATTGTTTCGCTGCCCATCCCGATTTAACTCCGTATCAATCTGCCCCCAATCAGGTTCCGCTCAACGAAATGAACAAAAGCCTTTCAGAATTGAAAGGAACAGCCCTTCGCGACGCGCGGAAAAGTATGGAGCCTCAATTCGATCACATCGATGCGGGCGACGATGGTTTATTCAACCGGATTATCTGGTATGCCATGAAACGGAACGACCGGTACCCAAAGAAATACAGCGGCAGGGATAAAGAAACAGATTAAATATTTTCAATACAAACCAACTAATTTACAGAAACATAAAACCAACTTTATGAAATCAAATCGTCGCAATTTCCTGAAATTATCAGGAGCCGGAATGGCAGCCGCAGTCCTGCCTGGCAAAGCCATTTCAGCAAATTTAACCGATAAAAAACCTGAAAAATTTCCAATCCGGCTGGGGCTTGCTTCCTATACACTCCGGAAGATGAACCTGGATGATGCGCTGGCTGTTTGCCAGAAATTGAACATCAAGCATATTTCGCTGAAAGATTTTCACCTGAAACTCACGGCAACCGATGCCGAAATTGCCGAAGCCGTGAAAAAATGCAATGATGCCGGAGTTGAAATTGGTTCGGGTGGCGTAATTTATATGAAATCGGAGGATGAAGTTAAGGCTGCATTTGAATATGCCCGCAAAGCCGGAATGAACATGATCATTGGCGTGCCCCAGCACGAAATGCTGCCTTTTGCCGAAAAAATGGTGAAAGAATATAACATCAGGCTGGCTATCCACAACCACGGACCAACCGATAAAGTTTATCCGAGTTGCGAAAGCGCTTATGTGCTGATTAAAAATATGGACAAACGAATGGGGCTTTGCCTGGATATTGGCCATACGCAGCGCATCCACCGCGATCCGTCGGCTGACCTGAAAGATTATTTCGACCGCATTTTTGAGGTCCATTTAAAAGATGTGACCAGTTCAGACGCGAATGGGCAAGCCATCGAAATTGGACGCGGCGTCATTGATATCCCGGAATTTCTCCGGACAGCCATTAAGCTGAAATATTCCGGGATTCTTTCCTTCGAATACGAAAAAGATGATAAAGATCCGGTTCCGGGATTGGCCGAATCATTGGGCTATGTAAAAGGTGTCCTGGCTGTAATTAACTGATAAACAGAACTAAAGCGTATAATTAACACAAAAACCATAAATAACTAAATCAAAATGAGTACAAATCGTCGTGAGTTTCTGAGAAACGTAACCGTCGGGACTGCGGGTATGGCTGTTGGCGGAATGGCTTCCGGGTTCAGCGCAAAAAGTTATGCACGTATTGTTGGTGCAAACGATCGCCTCAATGTTGCCCTGATGGGCTGTGGACGTCGGGTCAGCGCATATTATAATGCTTTGAAAGACAAGAACAATAATGTAGATGTGGCCTACATCTGCGATGTAATGAAAAAGAACCGCGAAAAGGTTGGCCGCGACCTGAATGGAAAAGTATCGGGAAATGCTACGCTGGTAAACGACATTCACGAAGTGTGGAATGATCAGCGTGTGGATGCCATTTTTAATGCAACACCCGACCACTGGCATGCTCCGGGAACCTGGATGGCCATGCAGGCCGGCAAACATGTCTATATTGAAAAACCGTGCAGCCACAACCCGCGCGAAGGCGAATTGCTTGTCGCTTTTCAGAAAAAATACGGCAAAGTAGTGCAGATGGGAAACCAGCAACGCTCGGCCAAAGAATCGCAGGAAATTATCGGCGAAATTCATAAAGGGGTTATTGGCGTTGTGTATAAAGCCCTCGCATTTTATTCGAACAATCGCGGCGAAGTGCCTGTTGCCAAAAAAGCTCCTGTTCCTGAAGGACTTGACTGGGAAATTTGGCAGGGCCCAGCCCCGCATCAGGAATACATGGACAACATCTGGGATTACAACTGGCACTGGTACGGTTGGGTTTGGGGAACTGCCGAAACCGGCAACAATGCCACGCACGAACTGGATGTGGCCCGCTGGGCGCTTCAGGTAAAATACCCTGAACAGGTGGATGTAGAGGCCGCTAAACGCCACTTCAAGAACGATGGCTGGACTATGTACGACACCATGAACGCCCAATTTCGTTTCCCCGGAAATAAAATTATTGAGTGGGACGGAAAAAGCCGCAACGGTTACAACACCTACGGGGCCGACCGCGGAACCATTATATACGGGAGCGAAGGAACCGTTTTTGTTAACCGCGAAGGCTATTCGCTATACGACCGGATGGGGAAGAAGATTAAAGACAGCAAATCTTCGGGCAGCGAAGCCGGAAATGCACTGGGCGGCGGCGGCGATATGACTGATACCCATGTGGCTAACTTTTTCAATGTGATACGAGGAAAAGAGAGCAAGCTGAACTCTCCGATTGAGGAAGGCGCAATCAGCCAGATGCTGGTCCACTATTCCAATATTGCCTCCCGGATCAATAAAACGTTCAAGGTTAATCCGGAAGATGGGCACATCCTGGATGCCGACGGCATGAAACTTTGGGACCGTGAATACCAGAAAGGCTGGGAACCAAAAATATAGGAAAAAAGCAAAAGTGAAATAGGAAAAATAAAGGAAACTCCCTGGACATTCAGGGAGTTTTTTTTGCAACGGCCTGTTTTTGGTGTGAAATTATTGATTTTAATTTTCAGGCTATTTTCCTCGCCCGGCATCATTTTTTTAACTAATTTAGATTAAAAGAAATTAAGCCAATACTATGAACCAACAGGGACTCTCATTCCGGCTAAATTCAACCATCACTACCGTTGCAATTATTATTATTGCATCGGTTGTTTACTTCAACTACCATTTCAGCAACAAAATTCTTATTGGCAAAATTGAAGAAGGTGCGGTTAACCAGAGTAACCTGGTCATCTCGAAAATTTCAAGAATTACAATTGGGACGGAGGAGATAGCACGAAATGTTTCGCACGAAGCGCCTTATTTTCAGAAAAATGCGATTCTCGAGCCATTTCTGCGACAGGCTCTTCAGAACAACCCGATACTCGAAAACATTCATGTTGAATTATTCGATAGCCAGCAGAAAAGTAAAATTGTTTATGCAGCAAATCCATTAGGGGCACAAGATTTTTTTCACAACAAGCTAATTTCAGAGGATTTTTTCAGGAACATGAACGTCTTTGCCGACAGTCAAAATCCGGGTTTCTGGACTGATCCTTACTTTGACAAAATAGATTCAGCGCATTTGCTGGTATCTTATGTCATGCCATTGTATTCACCACCTTCAAAAAAACTGGAGGGCATCGTTTCGTGTGAAATATCCTTAAGAAAAATGCGGCAAATGCTCTCTGACATCAGGATTGGAGAAAAAGGATATGCTTTTATAATTAACAAATCAGGGAAATACCTTACCCACCCCGATATGAAATGGGTACTTCGGAAGAACCTTTTTGAAAAACCATCGGTAATTTTTCATAAAAATATCAATCTGGTTGAATCAGAAATTAAAAAAGGTCTGAAAGGGTCTGGATTTGGGGTTTCGCAATACTTAAACAATCAAAAGGCCTGGTTTTATTACGCACCATTGTCAAATTCCAATTGGATGGTCATCATTGTTTATCCTGAAAAAGAATTATTTAAGGAGATCGGGGTGATTTTTTGGAAAATTTCATGGATCTCGGCTTTGGGGATATTAATACTTTTTCTTGTTAATATGTTTATTTTCAAACAGATGCTAGAACCTTTGGTGCGGGTAACTTATGCAATTCAACGGTTTACTTCGCCTCACGGCAAGGAAGACCAAACAAAAAATGAAATTAAAATGCTGGCTGAAAGCCTGGAAGACTGGCAATCGAAATATGGAATTTTGATGACTGAACAAACCCGAACCGCCAGTGAGAAACTAAAGTTTGAAAAAGACCTGAAAACGGCACGTGAAATTCAGTTTAATATTATACCGTCAGGAAAACCGAATTTTGCTGAAGATCAGGAGATTGACCTGTTTGCTATCATTAATCCGGCAGAAACGGTTGGGGGAGATTTGTACGATTATTTTTTCATTGACAAAACCAATCTCTTAATTGCCATGGGTGATGTTTCAGGAAAAGGAATTCCGGCTTCCCTTTTTATGGCGATTGCCAGTACGCTCATCAAAACCAATGCGAAGATTCTTTCGGCAAAAGAAATTGTCAGTCAGGTTAACAGCGAATTAAGCTCCAGAAATTCGAACCAGTATTTTGTTACACTTTTTCTGGGAGTCCTGAATATTCAAACCGGAATACTGGATTATTGCAATGCAGCCCATAATTTTCCGTATATTCTTTGTGAGGATGGTTCTTTCATGGCCTTATCAGAGAGCCATGGGTTACCACTGGGAATTTATAAAGACAAACCCTACAAAAGTAGCACCGTTGAGCTAAAATATGCCGATTCACTCATCATGTACACCGATGGGGTAATTAATTCACGAGATTTAAAAGATCAGCATTACGGAACCGAAAGATTGGAAGAAAACCTTAAAAACCTTAATAATTTAACATCTGAAGAAACCGTGAGCCGGTTATTGCAAAGCATTAAACTGTTTGAGGGGGGCAGCCGTCAGTCGGACGACATTACCATCATGGCTCTAAAATATTTGAAACAACTAAAAAGCCAAGTTTAGGCCTGGCTTTTTAGTTGTTCTACTTTTTAACGGTTGCAAGTATTTTTATTCTTATTTTTTCTGTTTTCTTGTCGAAACCAACCGAAATGGTATCACCTTCAACCACAGAAGCTTTAATAATTACTTCAGCCATTTCGTCTTCCAGGTATTTTTGAATCGCTCGTTTCAATGGCCTAGCCCCAAATTGTGCATCAAATCCTTTTTCAGCAATGTAATCTTTGGCTGCAGTTGATATTTTTAATTTGTAGTTCAGCGAGTTAACCCTTTCGTACAAGCCCTTTAATTCAATGTCAATAATTTGGTGAATATGTGCTTTTGTCAAGGGGTTAAACATGATTACATCGTCAATACGGTTCAAAAATTCAGGAGCAAATGCTTTCTTTAAAGCTTTTTCGATGATAAACTTGGTGTTTTCATTTTCGTCTGAGCCAGCCTTTTGTGTATTGAACCCAACTCCACGGCCAAATTCCGACAATTGCCGTGAACCGATGTTGGAAGTCATGATGATAATTGTGTTCTTAAAATCGATGTTCCGGCCCAAACTATCGGTTAAACGTCCTTCGTCCAGTACCTGAAGCAGTAGATGAAATACATCGGGGTGTGCTTTTTCAATTTCGTCAAGCAGGACCACGCAATAAGGTTTGCGACGGACTTTTTCGGTTAGCTGTCCGCCTTCTTCATAACCAACATATCCGGGAGGCGCGCCAACCAGGCGGGAAACAGAAAATTTCTCCATGTATTCGCTCATATCAACCCGGATCAATGAATCAATGCTATCGAACAAATATTTTGCAAGTACTTTTGCAAGCTGTGTTTTGCCAACCCCGGTTGGCCCAAGAAAGACAAACGAACCGATTGGTTTGTTCGGATCCTTTAGCCCGGCACGGTTTCGTTGAATAGCTTTAACGATCTTAACAATTGCTTCGTCCTGTCCAATTACGCTGCCTTTTATTTGCTTGCCCATGTCGAGCAACCGTTTGCCTTCAGCTTGTGCAATGCGCTGGACGGGCACTCCCGACATCATGGCAACCACTTCGGCAACTTTATCTTCTGTTACGGTTTCGCGGTGGCTGACCAGCTCTTTTTCCCATTCTTCCTTTTCCTGTTCGAGCAACTGAAGCAGGCTTTTTTCTTTGTCACGGTGGCTGGCCGCTAATTCAAAGTTTTGACTTTTAACTGCCAGAATTTTTTCTTCTCGGGTTTTTTCAATTTTCTCTTCCAGTTTGACAATCCGTTCAGGAACATTAATGTTTGAAATGTGTACCCGTGAACCGGATTCATCCAATGCATCAATTGCTTTGTCAGGTAAAAAGCGGTCGGGGATATACCTGGCTGTCAGTTTAACACAGGCTTCGATCGCATCCGGGGTATAAACAACATTGTGGTGGTCTTCATAGCGTTGTTTGATGTTGTTCAGGATTTCAATTGTTTCGTCAACTGTTGTAGGCTCAACCATTATTTTTTGAAAACGTCTTTCCAAAGCACCATCTTTTTCAATTTGCTGGCGGTATTCATCCAGAGTGGTTGCGCCAATGCATTGAATTTCACCACGTGCCAAAGCAGGTTTCAACATATTGGCTGCATCGAGCGATCCGGTTGCGCCACCAGCGCCAACAATAGTATGGATTTCGTCGATGAAAAGTATTACATTGCTTACTTTCGATAACTCATTCAGGATAGCTTTCATGCGTTCCTCAAACTGTCCCCGGTATTTTGTTCCGGCCACAATTGAAGCAATGTCTAGACTGACCACACGCTTGTCGAACAAAACGCGCGAAACTTTTTTTTGCACGATTCGAAGCGCAAGTCCTTCAGCAATAGCCGATTTACCAACACCAGGTTCACCAATCAGAATTGGATTATTTTTCTTTCTTCTGGATAAAATCTGGGCCAGGCGTTCAATTTCGCGTTCGCGGCCAACAATTGGGTCGAGGTTGTTTTCTTCGGCTGCTTTGGTAATATCCACTCCAAAATTATCGAGTACCGGAGTTTCTGATTTGGTGGTTGTTGGTTTTTTTGCAGAAGAGGATGAACCGCCTCCTGAAGATTTGGAGAAACTATCGTCAGCTTCGTCGTCCTCGTCATCAAATTCTGATTTGGCTTCGGGTTGTTTATAATCTTCAAGCCTCGATTTGACAATGTAATAATTGATGTGGTATTCGCTTAATATACTGCTGATTAAGCTTTCTTTATCCTTTATCAAAGCCAGCAACAAATGTCCGGTATTAATAGTAGGACTACTAAATGCACGGGCCTCCAGATATACCAGTTTTAACGCCTTTTCGGCAGATTTGAGCAATTGGACAGAGGCTTGTGAGTCAATATCTTTACCTGTTCTTAGCTTTTCTTCAATCGCCTGTTTAATTTCCGAGAGATTAACGCCTAAGTTTGAAAGGATTTCAATGGCAATACCTTCTCCGTCCCGAAGTATCCCAAGAAAAATATGTTCTAAACCAATACTTTCATTTCCAAGCCGGATGGCTTCCTCCCGACTATATGACAGTACGTCTTTGATGCGTGGTGAGAATTGTGAATCCATTTTTGTAGTCACATTTAAATTTCGGTTTCAAAATAACAAAAAGTATTCCTAAATGTTAGCAGCGAATTTTCGGTTTGAAAACTTCTTTTATCAAATTTACGCATTAATTGTTCAGCTTAGCATTTAATTTGCTGATTTTTTGAACATTGCATTGTTAAAATCTTATTCTGAAATTGAGAATGAAAACCCACGAAATCGCTTGATTCAAGAAGTATTTTTGTATTTTTGTCAGTCAATTTTTTTAAGCAAAATTTATATAAAGGAGGAGTAAATGTCTGAAGGCGAAAAAATTATCAAAATAAATATTGAAGAGCAAATGAAGTCGGCTTACATTGATTATTCAATGTCAGTAATTGTCTCAAGAGCACTTCCGGATGTAAGAGATGGTTTAAAGCCTGTCCATCGCCGCGTTTTATTTGGAATGAGTGAGTTGGGTACCATGTCCAATAAACCCTATAAAAAATCAGCCAGGATTGTTGGAGAAGTTTTAGGAAAGTTCCACCCGCATGGTGATTCATCAGTATATTTCACGATGGTTCGTATGGCGCAAGATTGGTCGTTGCGATATCCACTGGTTGACGGGCAGGGAAACTTTGGTTCTGTTGATGGTGATAGTCCGGCAGCAATGCGTTATACCGAAGCCCGATTATCGAAAATTGCAGAAGAAACACTTTCTGATTTGGAGAAGAATACAGTGGATTTCCAACCAAATTTCGATGAATCTCTGAAAGAGCCCACCGTACTGCCAACACGCATCCCTAACTTATTGGTAAACGGGGCATCTGGTATTGCTGTGGGTATGGCAACTAATATGCCCCCTCACAATTTATCCGATACCATTGATGCTATTACTGCATACATCGATAATCCTGAAATTGACATTCAGAACCTGATTACAATTATTAAAGCCCCCGATTTTCCAACCGGAGGGATTATATATGGAACACGTGGCGTACAGGAAGCATTCGAAACCGGACGAGGCCGTATTGTTGTGAGGGGGAAGGCACATATCGAAACGACTCCGAACGGCAGGGAGAAAATTATTATTACTGAAATCCCATACATGGTGAATAAGGCAGAACTGATTATGAAAACTGCCGAATTGATCAATGAAAAGAAGATTGAAGGAATTTCAAATGTGAATGATGAATCGGACCGTGAAGGAATGCGCATAGTTTTTGATATAAAGCGCGATGAAATTTCAAACGTTGTTCTGAACAAGCTCTATAAATACACCCAACTTCAGAATAGTTTCAGCGTCAACAATATAGCCTTGGTAAATGGCCGGCCTAAAATGCTTAACCTGAAAGATTTAATTCATTATTTTGTTGAGCACCGGCACGACGTTGTGATACGCCGGACACAATTCGAATTGGAACAGGCCGAAAAAAGGGCCCATATTTTGGAAGGATTAATTATTGCCAGCGACAATATTGAAGAAGTAATAGCTATCATACGGGCATCAAAAAACCCTGACGAAGCCAGGCTTCAACTTTCAGAACGATTTAATTTGTCTGAAATTCAGGCTCGTGCAATAGTTGAGATGCGTTTGCGCCAGCTCACCGGACTCGAACAGGATAAGTTGCACCAGGAATACGATGACATTATAAAACAGATTGAATACCTGAAGAGCATTTTGGCAGATATTAACCTGCGCATGGAAATCATTAAAACAGAATTACTTGAAATCAAGGATAAATACGGTGACGTTCGCAGGACTGAAATCGTACCCAACGCCGAAGAATTTAATCCGGAAGATTTTTATGCCGACGAAGAAATGGTTATAACTATTTCCCATCTGGGATATCTGAAGCGCACCCCGCTGACTGATTTTAAAACCCAGGGTAGGGGAGGAATTGGCTCAAAAGGCAGTACAACCCGCGATTCAGATTTTCTTGAACACATGTTCAATGCCTCGATGCACAATACCCTGCTATTGTTCTCAGAAAAAGGCAAATGCTTCTGGCTCAAGGTTTATGAAATTCCTGAAGGTACTAAAACTTCTAAGGGCCGTGCAATTCAGAACGTAATAAATATTGAACAAGACGATCAAATTCTGGCATATATTAATGTAGATAACCTTTCTGATCCTGAATACATCAACAACAATTACATTATTCTTTGTACCAAAAAAGGTGTCATTAAAAAAACTTCACTCGAAGCCTATTCCCGTCCACGCCAAAACGGAGTAAATGCAATTACCATCCGGGAGGAAGATCGTTTACTGGAAGCCAGAATGACCAATGGGAACCATCACATTATGATGGCAGTCCGGTCAGGAAAAGCTGTCAGGTTCGAAGACGGAAGTGTGAGACCAATTGGGAGAACCGCTTCTGGAGTAAGGGGCATTACCCTTGGACACGATCAGGATGAGGTTGTAGGCATGGTTTGTGTTGAAAATGAAAACGAAGATATTTTGGTTGTTTCCGAAAATGGCTATGGCAAACGTTCAAAAATTGAAGATTACCGGTTGACCAACAGAGGCGGAAAAGGTGTGAAAACCATTAATATTACCGATAAAACTGGAAGTCTCATTTCGATAAAAAGTGTTGACGACAGCAGCGATTTAATGATTATTACACAGGCTGGGCTTACTATCAGGATGTCAATTTCACAGCTTCGTATTATAGGTAGGACTGCACAGGGTGTTCGATTAATTAACCTGAGGGAAGGGGATAAAATTGCTTCGGTCACCATTGTTCCTGCTTCTGAAGATTTGGATGATATTATTGTAACGCCTGACGAAAACACGGAATCAACTGAGGAAACTGAAAATCAAACATCTGAATAAACATCTTTTAATATAAATAATTACTTTTATTGCATAACTACAAACTTTTTAATACAATGAAGAGAACGACAATTTTATTTGCCCTACTTTTTGCAGTAACCGGACTTTTCGCACAGAAAGGCAAAGTTGCAACTGCAACAAGTTATAAAGAAGCAGGAAAGTTAGATAAGGCGGTTGAATCAATAGAAGAAACTATTGATCCCAAAAACCCTAAATCTGAAAACTCAATTTCGTGGCCAAGAACATGGGAAGCCCGTGGCGAAATTTATCAGGCCATATTTGAATCCAAAGACGAAAACTACAAAAAATTAAATGCTGATCCATTGACTGTCGCTTTCGATTCATACATGAAAGCCTTACAACTTGATGACAAAGATCGTTTTTCGAAAAGTGTGAAAATTAAACTTACACTTTTAATTGGCGACCTTACAAATCAGGCCGTTGCAGGTTTTAACGAAGAGAAATACGATAAAGCACTGCGATCATTCGAACAAATTATGGCCATCGAAAAAAATCCTGTTTACAGAGGAGAAGATAAGACTTCAGTTGATACGGTCATTATTTTTAATGCCGGGTTGGCAGCCTACAACGCTAAAAATTACGACAAAGCAATTGAATATTATAAAGAAGCAGCCAAGTACAAGTACAATGGTGCCAAAACTTATACATTGATTTCGGACAGTTATATGCTCAAACAAAACAAACAGGATTCAGTCAATGCCTTGCAGGTTTTGGAAGAAGGACTTAAAGAATATCCACAGAACGGAAATCTTTTAGTATTGATTATCAACTACTATCTGAATTCGAACAAAAAGGATGAAGCTATGAAATACCTGGATATTGCCATTGCCCAAGACCCCAAAAATTCTTCATATTATTTTGTGCAAGGAACTTTATATGATAAATTACAAAAAATTGACGAGGCTGCCGCCAGCTATCAGAAAGCTATTGAATTGAAAAATGACTATTTTGACGCTTACTATAACCTTGGAGCTTTGTATTACAACAAAGGTGTAAAACAGGTTGATGTTGCGAATGCGATACCAAGCAATCAACCTGAAAAATATGAGCAGGAAAAAAATAAAGCCGACATCGAATTCAAGAAAGCTCTACCATATATGGAAAAAGCACATGAAATTAATCCAACAGATAAGTTTACTATGGAATCATTAAAAACGTTGTACTATCGTTTGAAAATGCTTGATAAACATGCTGAGATCGTAGAAAAGCTGAAAAGCTTACAATAGAGATACATATAAAATAAGGAGATTTTTCTCCTTATTTTATATGTATTAAAATAACATAATATTAATTCTAAGACAAATATGGAAAAATCATTTTCTCATAAACTATCATAATTAAGTCGATTTCCTGAACTTCTTTTCGAGACGTTTGCTCATAGGGCGAAAAATAATCAATTCTCATTGATAAGCTTATTTTATATTCACACCAAAGATTCATTCTAAAATCGCTTCCGACGATAAGCTCAAAAAATAATATTACAGATTGGTGTTTAAAAAATTTTCATTTCAGAAGCTTGCGAATCCTTCACGGCGAATGAATGAAAAATTTAGGGAATAAAATATAATTGCTGAAAATTTAAGGTTCTTAAAATTACATTTGTAATCCAAAGCAAAATTAATTTGAATATAAAACTAAAAGTCAAAGACTTAAGTATTGTTTATAATTGTGAATTGATTAGGTATGTGCAAATTATCTAACAAATACATTAACCTCGCTAGCTTCCTGCCAGTATAAATGAAAAACGATGACATACACTTTAATTAGTTGTATATCATCGTAAAAAGATACTATAAAATACAATTTTACAGTATTCGCTTAATTTACCCTAAGCGAATAAAACTCTTCCAGACTTCGGTCAATAATGTCATCAACCTCAGTCAGAACCTTCGATTTCGGTTTAAATTTAAATGCCCTGTCGTCTTCTTGTTTCTGTCTTAAAATTTCGCGAAGAAGATACATTGCTTTAATCATCTTTTTCAATCTGTCTTCTTTCATGGCTACATTGTTTGTTTACCAAAGCTAAGAAGACAAAAAAACAATCACAAGATGTATAACTTACTTTTTTGTTAAAAAACAGTAAAATTACTGGTTAAAATCCACATCCCGCCTGATATAGTTGCTATAATCCTTTAAAATGGGTGAATATTCCTGATGGAACAGTTTTGAAGAAATTAGGAAATCAGCTGTCGAGCGGTTAATTGCTGTTGGTATATTGTATAAAGTTGAAATCCGGAGCAAAGCTTTCACGTCCACATCGTGTGGCTGGGGCTGCATCGGATCCCAAAAGAAAATCAGCAAATCAACTTTACCTTCAGAAATCAGGGCTCCAAGTTGCTGGTCTCCGCCTAGCGGCCCAGATTTCAATCGAACCACATCCGGTGGAATTACATCATTTTCATGACAAATTTCTTCAAGTTTTGCCTGAACAAGGCTTCCGGTTGTTCCGGTACAAATCAGGCTGTGCGGGATAAATTCCTTCCAGTTCCAGGAAACCCATTCAATCATGTCTTTTTTGCGATTGTCGTGAGCAACGAGTGCAATAATTTTTTTCTTTTTCATACCTAAATTATTTCTCTATTATTTATATCTAACTGTGTAACATTCTCTTCATGCAGTTATTTCCGGTTATGCTTAAATGTTCGGTTTGCCTCTTAAAGACAAAGATACACTTTCCTGAATGCTTCAAAGTTAAACAAATTGACATGGCTTCATTTTGATTAAAAAAATAAGGGTATGACTCTGTAAATCATACCCTTATACTATTTTAAATTTATTATTACTTATTTCTTATCGAATTGAGTTTTCAGATTTGCAACCCAGCTTGAGATGCGTTCATTCGATAATCTGGGTTGAGTTTCCTGATCGAGTAGTAAACCTGAAAACTGCCCTCCTTCAACTTCTGCACGCGATGATTCGTAGATATATCCTTTAATAGCGGTAAAACCAACCAAGCTGGCTCCTCTTTCCTGAACCAGTTCGGCCATAATTCCAACCGCATCGCCAAAATTTTCAGGATATTCAGCCTGATTTCCCAACCCGAAAATGGCGATTGTTTTACCTTTCAAGTCAAGGTCTTCAATTGCCGGGACAAATTCGTCCCAGTAATTTGGCAATTCACCATCGAACCAGGTCGGAACTCCAAGAATCAGATTCGTAAACGAAAGAAACAATTCCTCTGTCAACTCCTCTGCATTGACCGGCACAATGTTAAAATCGGAACCGAATTCTGCAATAATTTTCTCGGCGGCTTTTGCTGTTTTTGTTGAATTAAAACTATAAAATATTCCTGTTTTACTCATGATTGTCAAGATTTTAAAATTCTATTACTTCTTTTGCAGCATTGTAAATTTTTTCGGTATTTGGTAAAATTATACGCTCAAACGAACGGTGAAATCCTACCGGTGTGAAACTGGAACCTATCCGCTTTACAGGTCCGTCAAGATATGCAAATGCTTCTTCCATGATTACAGATGTAATTTCGGCACCAAAGCCCGAATGTACTTTGTCTTCGTGAACAACCATCACTTTACCAATTTTTTTCACGGAATTCAGAATTGTCTCCTTATCAAGTGGAATAAGTGAACGCAGGTCGATAACTTCAACTGAAACGCCTTCCTTTGCCAGTCTTTCGGCTGCTTCCAGACACATATGTGTCGTATTACCATAGGTAATCATAAGTAAATCACTGCCCTCCCTCCGAATCCGTGCTTTTCCAAACGGGACTTCAAAATCATCAGGAATTACAGTTGCAGCTTTGGGATCGTTATACAACGCTTTGGGCTCCATAAACATGGTCATTCCCCTCGATCTCATGGCAGTTCTCAGCAATCCTGCCGCATCGTCGGCAAACGACGGATAAACCATCCTTACGCCGGGAATGGAGGCCAATGAACCTTCAATGTTCTGCGAATGATAGAGTCCGCCGCCGATATAACCGCCCGAAGCAAGGCGAATGGTGACATTTGGCGTAAATTGCCCGTTGGAACGCCAGTAATCGTGACTCGAATCGACGTATTGCTCCATGGCGGGCCAGAAATAATCGGCAAACTCAGCGCCTTCAATCACAATTCTGATTTTTTCACCATATCTCGACATACCGTTTGCCGTTCCAACAATGAAGTCCTCGGCAATTGGGGCGTTAAAGACCCGTTTGGAGCCAAATTCCTGCTGCATTCCCTTCGAAACATTAAAGACCCCGCCTTTATCTTTATTGGCCATATCCTGGCCCCAGATAAACGTATCGGGATTATGCCTGAATTCGGCCTTAAGAGTTTCATTCAGTGCAGTAATAAGCTTTTTCTTTTCGCCGGTTTCCTGATGGGTTCCGTCAACATATTTCGCAGGTTTATATGGCTCCGGAAGCACAAAGTTAAGATATGTATTCGGATCGGGATCCGGGGCTTTTAATGCCAGTTTATGGGCCTCTTTCAGTTCCGTTCTGGCTGCATTTTCAATGGTCTCGAGTTCTTCCGGAGTGAACCGTTCGTAGCGCAAAAGCATTCGTTTATATTTATCGAGCGGATCGTAATCCAGCACATAGTTTCGCTCGGCTTCCGATCGATACAATTCGTGCCGGTCGGAATTTGAATGTGAATGAATTCGAATGCAGTTTGCCTGAACCATAACCGGCATGCTGGTTTCGAGAACATATCTTTTAGCCTCGTACATGGCGTTCATCGAATCGAAAACATCTTTGCCGTTACAGTGAATGATTCGCAGATTTTTAAATCCGGTGAAATTATTGGCTACCTTCCGGTTGGCTGTCTGATCTTTTTTGGGAACAGAAATTCCATAGCCATTATCCTGAATGGTAAATATTACCGGGAGTTTTTCTTTCGATGCTCCATTAATTGCCTCATAAACAAATCCTTCAGATAAGGAAGATTCGCCCTGACTAGAAATGGCGACAGCTTTTTCGCCGTAATATTTTATGGCACGGGCAACCCCAACTGCATGCAAGGTATGGTTTCCGGTCAGGGAAGAAACATTGTGAATATGCCAGTCGGGTTTTGCAAAGTGATTCGACATGTGACGTCCGCCGCTGGTTGGGTCGGTCGCTTTCGAAATACCGTTCAGAATGATTTCTTCGGCTGACATTCCGGAGGAAAGAGCCGACAATAAATCGCGGTAGTATAAAAAGAGATGGTCAACTTTTTTTTCGAATGTTTGTCCGATTGCAAGCTGAATCCCATCGTGCCCAGCAAAGGGCGCATGATAAGACCAACCTATGGCCTGCTTCAGGTAATTCGGGGCTTTTTCGTCAATCGCCCGGCCTAAAGTCATCAACCGGTACCATTTTTCAAGTATTTCTTTGGGTGTGGTTTTAACCGAAAATACTTTTGGAACTGTTGTCATATATCTGATTTTAATTTAAATGATTACACTTCGCGATCGGCACTGAATTCCTCAAGAATATCAGCTATTCGCCGCAAAAAAGCCCCTCCCATCGCGCCATCTATAATTCGATGATCATAAGACAAGGAAAGGAACATTTTATGACGAACAACAATGGCATCGCCCGTGGGAGTTTCCATTACGGCTGGTTTTTTCTCGATGCTTCCGGTTGCCAGGATAGCTACCTGTGGCTGATTAATAATTGGCGTTCCGATGAGGTTACGGAATGAACCAAAATTAGTAATCGTAAAGGTCCCACGCTGATAATCTTCAACCGTCAGCTTGTTTTTTCGGGCAGCTTCTGCCAGTTGATTCAAATTTCGCGTCAGTCCGACCAGATTTTTTTGTTCAGCATTCCTGATAACCGGAACAACCAGGTTTCCGTCTGGTTTGGCAACGGCAATAGCGATATTGACATCTTTGTGAATAATGATTTTCTGACCATCAACCGATGAATTCAAAAGTGGAAATTCGGTAATTGCTTTGGCAACCGCTTCCGTAAATACAGGCATATAAGTAATTTTATCGCCATATTTGGCCTGAAAAGAATCCTTAACCTTATTACGCCACAAAACCAAGTTGGTCACATCGGCTTCAACCACCGAAGTAACATGTGGCGATACCTGTTTCGACATCACCATGTGGTCGGCAATTATTTTCCTAACACGATCCATTTCAATGATCTGGTCGCTGCTACCGATTGATACTGAAACATTTGGCTGAACCTGTTGGCTACTTGCCCTAACTTCCGGAGCCGGTTTTGCCACTTCTACCTTACCTGTTTTCCTTGCTTCAAGGTAATTCAGAATGTCTTTTTTCTGGACCCTTCCATTTAAACCAGAACCCTGAATTGATTCCAGTTCCGTCATGCTTACTTTTTCGGTATTGGCAATGGATAAAACCAAGGGAGAGTAAAACCGGCCAGAGGCAGATACTTCCTCCCCTGAATCTGACCTTGAAATCGTTAATAAATCAGGAGTTTGAAATACCGTTTCCTTCGATTCCTGAACTGTCACTTTCTCCGGTTCTGATTTAAGCATTTCTTTATCAGTTGCTTGTACAGGTTCTTCATCATCGACTTCAATCGAAATGATTGCAACAGTTTCGCCAACCGGAACCAATGCATTTACCTGATAGACTATTTTTTTTACAATACCATCAACGGGTGAAGGAATTTCAGAGTCAACTTTGTCTGTCGCAACTTCAAACATTGGCTCATCTTCTTCAATTCGATCGCCTTCTTTAACAAACCATTTGGTAATGGTTGCTTCCTGGACGCTTTCGCCCAATTTAGGCATCTGGATTTTAAATTCTGACATACTCTGTATTATTGTTTAGCATTTATAACTTGAAGTTTCCACACAAATTAACAAGAAAGGGTTTGAAAAGTTCAACGATAAACGCCAATTGTACTTCTTCACACGGCTGTTTATTATAGGTACAAAACTTAATATTCAGGATAAATTACGGAAAGAAATTTTATCGGAATTCGGATTGAAGAGGTGGAAGCAGAAAACAGGAAATGCTTCTGATTTGACACTTAAAACGGCAAAAAAAAGATGAGACATATTCGTTGTCCCATCTTTTTCAAGATTGTATTTAGTTGAAAGCCTAACTCTTGTGTCCTTTGTGAATAACATCTTTGAAAAGATCGATTTTCGGCCAGTTTGTAATCTTTTTTTCAATTTTGCCCATCATGTAATTGACGTATGCCGGAAGCCTCGGTCCCTTCCAACTACTTGAATTGATGACCACTACCCAGCAAAAACCATTGCTTTGCCGTTTGACGATGGCTGAAGTTCCGGCCATACTTCCGGTTCTGATCCAATCGCCATTATCCTTTACGACTTTCCATCCCAGAGGCCCCCTGAAATTCTTATTTTCAATCATTTGACTGATTAAAGAAGATGGAATGACGTCAGGAACACTCCGCAAACCATCTATCTGGACCATTAATTTGGCCAGTTCAGGGGAAGATGCTATCCAACCACCAGCCGCTGCAAGCAATTCTATCGGATTTCCACCGTAAGGTTTCGGCACCATTCTTCCAGATCCGTCAAATGCCTGAACCATAGCATTTTCATCAGCCTCATAATATTTAACTTCATTTACCCTTCGCTCAGAAAGGTAGCTTCTTCCGATGTGCATATCTGTAATCCCAATAGGTTTCAGTACTTGATTGACCACAAAATCTTCATAGGATTTTCCGGTCGCTTCTTCAATAACCTTACCCAGAAACATATAGCCCATGTTTGAATACGATGAGCGGGTACCCGGATCGAAGTGCAACCTGCGTGAAGCAACAAACCTGCAAAAGGAATCCATTGTTGCAGCACCTTTTTCACCGGTTTTGTCGAGTACGACCAGCGAATTAAACGCCGGATCGCCATAAGCTGTGGTCCATCCACCGGCATGAGCCAACAAATGCCTAACCGTTATCAAATACAGCCGTTTATCTTTTACTGAATTAAATACCGGATCTTTCAGGATACCTTTTGGGCCAAAAACCTTCGAATCAAGCGTAATCACCTTTCGTTCAACAAGTTTCATAATAGCAGTGGCTGTAATGAGTTTGCTGACACTGGCAATCCTGAATAATTGTCCAGGTTCAACAGGCTGTTTCGTCTCCTTGTCGGAATATCCAAAACCATGAGCATAAACCAGTTTTCCATCTTTTACGATCGACATCGATAAGCCCGCGAGGTTCCACTGCTGCAAAAATTCGTTGGCTTCCCTGGCAATAAATTTGTTACCGCTAAAATCAGATTGTTCGTTGTCTATCCTGAAATTTATTCCTTTTGTATCTAATTCCTGATAGTGAGCGGGCAATTCGTGTGGCCCAACATCCAGGGTACATCGTGAAATAATAAGGAAAAAAATCAGGAGAAACCTGAAATTTTTTGGAGTATAGATATGTGTTTTGATGAAATTCAGCATTGTAAACTGCCCGTTAATTCGTTAATTGACTGAATTTTATGTTTTTCCATATAAGCTGAAATGCCATCAATAATTTGAACCGGTATGGTTGGATCGATGAAAATCGCCGTTCCAACCTGAATAGCAGTTGCCCCGGCAATCATGAATTCAATGGCATCAGTGGCATTCATAATGCCTCCCATTCCAATAACCGGAATTTTTACGGCGTTGTAAACCTGCCAGACCATTCGCAAGGCAATAGGTTTTACTGCAGGACCTGATAATCCACCGGTAATAGTCGAAAGAACTGGTTTCCGGGTCTCTGCATTTACGGCCATGCCCAGCAAGGTATTAATCAGCGAAACGCCATCGGCGCCCTGACTTTCCACCGCACGGGCAATATCAGCAATGTTGGTGACATTTGGCGAAAGTTTCACAATCAATGTTTTGTCGTAAACTTTCCGTACAGCCCTGACCACTGCTTCAGCCGACGGACAACTAATCCCGAAAGCCATCCCGCCTTCCTTTACATTCGGACAACTGATGTTTAATTCAATGGATGGGATTTTATCCAGTTCATTTAAGCGTTCAGTTAACTCAACATATTCTTCAATCGTTGAGCCATTTACATTCACTAATATATTTGTATCCAGATCTTTTATCCGGGGATAAATATTGGTGATAAAGTTATCAACCCCTTTATTTTGAAGCCCGACTGCATTCAACATTCCCGAAGGAGTTTCAGCCATCCGTGGGTATGGATTTCCTTCACGGTGCTTTAAAGTTGTGCCTTTAACAACGATTCCGCCAAGTCGTGACAAATCAAAGAAATCGCTAATTTCTTCGCCAAACCCACAAGTTCCTGAGGCAGTTAGAACCGGATTCTTAAAATCCAGGTCATGAATTTTGGTAGCTAGATTCACCATTTTAATTCGTTTACATTAAATACCGGTCCATCTGTACAAACACATTTATGTCCAGCTTTAGTATCTTCAACGCAGCACAAACATACACCGAATCCACAAGCCATCATATTTTCAAGCGAAACTTCGCAGAAAAGATGCTCTTCAATTGCTTTGCGACCGATTGCTTTCATCATCAAATCGGGACCACAGGTATATATTTTTGTAAATTGACTCAGTTGTCCGGTAAATAATGAGTGGTTGGTGACGTAACCTTTTTCGCCCAACGAACCATCTTCAGTGGTAAAGTAGAAATTACCAAAGGATTTATATGCTGAAATATCGACATGATCGGATGCAGAGCGTGCACCAATCAAAATGCTCACATTTTCAGGGTTTAAGCCACAATTTTTTGAGAGAAAAAGCATCGGGGCAACGCCACTACCACCACCGATCAAGAGAATTTTATCATTCTTATCAGGTTTGGTAAACGATTTACCCAAAGGAAAAATAACGCTGATTTTTTGTCCAACATGGGCTTCAGTAAGTTTTTTAGAGCCTCTGCCAAGGATTTTAACCAACAATGAGATGGTCTGGTTTTGGTGATCAACGTCAAAAACTGAAAATGGTCTCCTGAGAAAAATTTCAGTGGCTTCCTTTATTTCGACGTTTAAAAATTGCCCTGGAAGAATTTCAGAAACTGGAATGGGCGATTGAAATACAAGTAGAAAATTATCTTGATTAAGTTGCTTATTTTCAATGAGTAATAAATCAGTTACATTTTTTTTCATGCGAGAGAATTTGCCCGCTAATATAAATGAAAAAACTAACGGGAGGGATTATAAACCCTAAAAGTTTGGTCATTATAGAAAACAATAAGTCGCTCAATTGGCTTTTCAGAACTAAAAAATTGATTTTGAAGCTCTTGTTCTGTTCGTATATTTTGAGCAGCAGTTTCAATAGGATTTTCTTTTGGTTCTGCAGGTTTGGGTTCATTAATAATAACCGATTTTTCCTCTTTAATCTCAACCGTCTTAATTTCTGTTGGACTTACATCAGGAGTACTAACCGGTTCGGTTAGCTGATCGAATAAGGTTCGTGCTTTTGACGGAGCATCAACCATGTTTCCAATGCCAAGTATAAGCCATTTAGCATTCAGGTCTGGATAAACCTGTAAGATTTTTTCAATGAACTGAAAACTGGGTTTATTCCTTGCTTTTAATACATGGGTCACATTCGAACGCTGCACACCAATTGTATCCGCAAGTTCAGAAGAGGTGATCCCTTTATATTCCATGAATTTCCGTATCCGTTCCTCCATAAAAATGTAAATTAAACGATACACAAATGTAATATTTTTTTCGATCCAGTAATTCATTTTTGTCATTTTAAATAAGTTACATTTGTATTCAATACATCTGACCAAACAAAGAAAGTTTTTAAAAAACTATAAACTAATACTTCATTTAAATTTATTTATTAACTGATTATTAAATAGTTAATAAAATAAAAAATTCCTATTTTGATTGATAATTAACAGACGTAAACCAAATATTAGACTTATTATCTATATAATGCGATACAAATTATTGATATACTTTACTTTATATTTAAAATTTTGACATTTTTTATTTGAGGAATTGTCGGTTAATATTGTGAATTAATTTAATTCTCATTTTTTAAAAATGGTACATTTGCGCGATTCACATTTGCTTTTAAAATTGATAATTCTTAAATGTAAACTGAATTTTTGTTTCTCGAGTTGTTGACATTTGTAAACACGTGCTTTTGCGAAAACTACGGTTCAGTCATCGGCTTTTTGTTTGTCTGTTTTAAGTGATCGTTTTTTATCTTTGACATTTCTCACCTGTTTCTTTTTCTGTTCAAATTTGTCATGCTTTCTTTTTGGTATCAAAAGCGTAACTCCTCTCCCCGATTTGCGATTTGAATTGGTCAACTTTCTTTCCTGAGAATTTAAAGGATAATTAAACTGAGAATTCATCGTTTATTTCTACACACTTACCAAGTCCAAATCATTTATAGAAATCTAAAGTTGTTAAAAAGCCCTGAAATTTAATTTAATCGATTTAATTTCAAGTTCATACACTGTTAAAAACATTTTTAGCTAATTTTCTGTTCTGGAAAAGAATCGCGATTTTTAAGCCGATCGATATAAAAATCGGTTGAAGGATAAATTATCGGAAGTAATTTGAGTAATTTTCTGGATTGAATAAAAATTGAATTTATGAGAGGTATTCCGTCGTCATTTTTAATCTTCTTTTTCATTTTTATTTTTTCCATCGAACTTATTTCCTATTTGGGCTTTCGAATTCTCGTCGGCAACCTCAAGAAAAAAAGGAGAACTTGCCTGATGTTGTGCTTTGGGTTCATCAGCCTTTTGTTTTCTGGACTTTTAATTTATGCTTTTGCAAATCCGCAACTAATTCGGCAAAGCCATAATTATACTTTCTTTTTCATTGTCATTACACTGAGCATTGCCAACCTTTTTCCAAAATCGTTTTTTTCCCTCGTTACCTTGTTTTCCTTTCCTTTTCGCTGGTTTATGGGAATTAACCGTCAGCGAATTTTACTGGCAGGATCATTCCTTTTAAGCATTGGAATTGCGCTGATCATCTTTTATGGCGTATTTTTCGGACGATACCTGATCCGCGTTGAGAAACAAAATCTTTACTTTGCCGATTTTCCAAAGCAGCTCGAAGGATTAAAAATTGTACAACTTTCTGATATTCACTTGGGAAGCTTTGGAAAAAATCCGAAAGTACTTCAGGAAACAATCAAACAGATCAATGAGATTAAACCTGATCTTTTGCTTTTTACCGGCGATATTGTCAACAATTTTGCGGATGAGATGGATGGTTTTGAATCTTATTTAAATCAACTTCAAGCCAAATACGGAAAGTTTGCCATTGCCGGGAACCACGATTACGGCGACTATTCCAATTGGCCGGATTCGGTCAGTAAAGAACAAAACCTTCTCCGGATCAGGGAAGGGTTAACACGGGTAGGATTCAAGCTTTTACTTAATCAATGGAGTTCTGTGAAAATTAAAGATACGTCAATTTGCATTGTTGGCGTCGAAAATTGGGGCCGTCCGCCTTTTCCTCAATATGCCCGGCTTGATTTGGCGATGAATGGTATTCCTGTGAATTCGTTTGATATTCTGATGTCGCATGATCCGGCGTACTGGCAGGCCAAAGTGGTTCACCAAACAAATATTCCGCTCACACTTTCAGGTCACACACATGGCGGACAGTTCGGAATAAAACTGGCCGGAATCGAATTCAGCCCCATTTGGCTGATCCAAAAAGACTGGGGTGGACTTTATCGATCTGGCAATCAATATCTTTATGTGAACAGGGGACTTGGCACTGTCGGTTTTCCGGGGCGAATTGAAATGAAACCCGAGATTACAGTGCTGACTTTATTTCGAACTAAAAGCCATTAAAATTGATTGATATTAAAAAATCGAAGCCAAAATCGCTGAAATCGGGACGGTAAAACGATCTGAAACCCAGTTCTACTGGTGCAAAAAACCGGAATACATGGAGGTCAGAGGTCAGTTCAATACCCAGCGACTTTTGATAAAGTTGTTGATAATCAGGATGAATTGTGCCTTTTGAATCAACTGCCGGAATCGAAAGCCAGGCATAATCGTAAAACAAATCCGATTTGATACGTTTAATGTAAGCCAGTCGGCCCACGCTGAAATCAGGATAAAATAGTGGAAACTTGTAATCAATTGAAAACGAATACATTTTATTGTTCTGATAGCTCTGAAACCCGCGTGGAAACTGGATAAAATCAGAAAAACCATTTATACTTACAAAATTCTTTTCCTGATAGCCCTGGTATATTTTAATTCCTGAATTCTTTGTCAGACCCGGAAAGTAAAAATTAGATTGAATCCCGGCAATGCTGCCCAAGTCGTTCCCGATAAATGGTGTATGTTGAAAAATCAGGTCGAATTGCTGTCCCCATTTGGGCATGAGGCTCTGTGCAGACTGATGTAGCAAATTATAAAAGTAAATCCGGTATGATACAGCCTGAAAATATCCCGAGTTAAAATTCGCAGGAGCAACCCCGTTCGGATTGGCCTGATTATAGGAATATTTAATTTCAGGATAGAAAACACGCGAAAATTTTCCTTTCGAAAGGTTGAGCGGCAAACGTATGTCAAGGCTGGCCGTAATTTCGTTCCAGGTAAACCGCTGAATGGTTGTGTCGCTATGAATAATTTGGTAATAATTTGAAGCTGCATTCCCGTCGGATAATTCCGCGTCGATTTCAGGAAACCATCCCGAATAAATAAATGATGCTTTGTAATGGCCGGTCCGGTCGGCCACATTGTAAGCGTAACCAAGCCTTGTTTCGGCTGTACCCAGCACATTTTGCGAAAAAAACGAAACCCCTGGTTGTATTTCATAGGTGTTCACATCGATGTAGGCCGGGGCCCAGCTATGAAAATTAAACAAATGGCCCAATTTTGAATATTTCTTTGACTGGTAATGTGTAGTATCTGACCTTGAAAAATCGGGAACACCTTTTTCCTGACTGGCAAGTTTCTCGGCAAGCGGAACCGGTTGCAACTGAATATTTTGAATTTCGTTGCCGCGACCTGTAGCCTGGTTTTGAATTTCAGCAAGCTGGTATCCGCCCGAAGTATAATTACAGAAAAGAATATGATTTCCTGATTTTGAAACAGTTGGATAACCGGCGCCAAAACGGACAGACGCAACCTGAATAATTTTTTTTGAAGTTAAATCGAAGGAATACAAATTGTCAATTCCTGAAAAATCGGATGAAAAAATGATTTTACCATCTGACCACACCGGATTGTGGAGGTTGGCAAAAGTGGCCTCCGTCAGAGGTTCAAGCTGTTTGGTCTTGATATTCACCGAAGCCAGATATTTGCCTTTCTCCGACAAACAAACGGTGTACAGCTTCGCCCCTTTCTCGTCCCAGCATGGAGTGAAAAAATATTGATTATCAGGCGTTTTAAACCTGAATATTTCATGACCGGTCTTCAGGTCGAAAACCGAAAGAAAAAAATTATTTGCCGGATCAACTTCAACGGCAGCAAACGATTTTAAATCCGGAGAAATTACTGGACAAAACAGTTTATTTACCGGGTGAATTTCTTGCAGGGCTTTATTTTCGATGTTAAAAATCTGAATGACAGAACGATCGGAATGTGTCCACCTGATATCTTCGCGATTTTCGGCCCATATAATCAGATTTGCCCGGTTTGAAACCGATTCTTCAAAAATATTTCCCGGGGTAAAAATTACTTTTTCTGAACGGTCGGGGTTGATCAGGACAAACCGGCCAATGTCGTCCATCGAAGTCCGGTAGGCAACAATAAGCGAGTCGTTATAAAAACCTGGGTAGAGGTATTGGGTAAAGTGTTTTCGTTTTGGCGAACGAACAGTCAATGAATCAACGATTTGTTTTGCCAGACTTTCCTGCCATCCAGTTTTTAATTCAGAAAAGATTTCAGAATACATTTTTTTGGTTGAAAGCCCGGTGATTTTTTTAATCGATGAATTTAATGGGGTCAGTGAAAGTGGCTGTTTCCCAATTTTTTGCAACGTTTTTTCCCATATTTCGGAGCCATATTTTTCGCGGCTTTTGGCCACCATCCAATAACCAAGTTGGTAATAATCGGGCACAAAATCTTTATATGAACCCAGGTACGCTTTGTCGAAGCTATATTTTTTATTTTCAAGAAGTTGTGCCCGGTAATCCATGCTGAACGAGGCTTCGCGCCCGCGCCCGGATTTCGAAAGAGCAGTTTCAGTTACCACAGCATCGCCCTCCAAAAACCAGAATGGCAAATAAGCCCCGACCACAATAGCGGCAGCCTGCTGACCCAAAATAGCTTTGATCAGAAAGGGCATTTCGCTCTGGATTTTGTCCATCTGGACCACATGCCTGAATTCGTGCAAACCCAATTGTTCAAGCCAATCCTGGGCATAAATTTGCTGGTTGGGGGTTGTAAAAAGTTCGATCCGTTTGGGGGCCCAGGCCACTAAACCATTTGAATTGACCGTCCGGGTATGCAAAACGACTGAAATTTTGTGTGGTTTAAAATTCATTGAATACGATCCGTAATTGTACACTTTATTCAGGATAAATGCCATTCTTTGTGCCTGATTTTCAAATTCATACGGATAAATTACCTGAAAATTTTGCGTATTGATCTGCCTCCACCTGATCGACGAAGGGTCTTGTCCGGTTTGAAAGAATTGCCCCTTCGCTACACCCGCCCCGGTTAAAACCAGTATGAAAACAACAGCTATTTTTATTGGAATTGAAAATCTTTTGAATATGTTAATTTCCACCACTCTCCTGCCCCGTTTTAGCATTTATTGCAGCTTTTAAGTTTTTGAAGTAATTTTTAAAACTAATGAATTTATTTCATAAACGCTGCCAACCCTTTGATATTACAAATTCGTCAGGACTTAATGAGAACTGATTTCAT
>JBBIHV010000014.1:0-38752 GCA_037446835.1 Sunxiuqinia sp.
GTCGGCCAAAATTTTCAGCATCACCCAGCGTTCCCTCTTCCCCTTTTCCTTTTTTCTTTTTCCCAATGACTCTTTTCTAATGACTTTTTCCCAATGACTTTTTCCTTTTTTAAGGCCTGATCTCCACCTCTTTCTGATGTTTGGTAAAAACATCCTTCATATTTTCGAGCATTTTGTCATGATTGGCGTCGGTCCAGCTCCAGGCCATCGCCCCGGCATAGCCACGTTTGTAAAGCTCTTCAAACAGGGCAGATGCGTCAACTCCAAACGTTGTTTTAGGAGCGAATTCAGCCATAACCAGGGGTTTGTCGAGTTTCCAGAAAGAGGCATCGTGATGAAACGGCGATTGTACTTCGCCGGCCCAGTCGTAGTAATGGACGGAATAAAAATCGAGTGTGCCGTCTTTGTCGCCGCCCGCTTCAATCAGACGGGCATCGGTGTAATAGTTTTTATATTTCGGAGGATTTTCGAACGAAGCGAAAAAACTCCACGATCCGTTGGTTACCAATACCTTCGGATCGGTGCGGTGAATGGCGCCGGCACACAAGTTGATAAACCGCTGAATGTCAGACATGGGCACGTGGGCGTTGAATTTCCACCCAAACTCATTGCTCATTCCTTCCGGTTCGTTAAAAATCTCCCAGGCCACAATTCCCGGATGTCCCTTTAATGCCTTCACCATAGGAATCAGCGAATTGTTGATGTATGATTTGGTCCCTTCCGGATTGGAAAGTATGTTTTTGGAGTTGCTGATCACTTTTTCTCCGTTTTTCAACCGCAACATATCGAACGACCACAGGCACAAATCCAGTCCCACCTTATTTTCCCAGGCGGCATCCAGAATGGCTTTTAAATCTTCGATCGTATTTTTGCCGGGTCCGGTAACAAAACCCTTTTCATCAAATTCGGGAGAGTATGCGCCCGTTGTGTGCAACCAAAGTCGCATGGCATTCCCACCGTTTGCATGTACATCGGCAAATATTTTCCGGAACGCTTCCAGATTGGAGTGGCTTTTCGGGCCAATGTCGTTGGCAAAATTGATCCAGGCAACGTTTGCGCCATTCAGGAAAAGTTCCTGGTTGTTGAACCGGATACGGTCTTTCCGGTTTTGGGCAAACCCGGTAAATGAAATCAGGATAAAAAGGATAAAAATGTTCTTTTTTAACATGGTAAATGTGTTATAAGGTTTAGGTTTAAATCTTGATAAATTTTGTCGTTTCAACGTGCGTTTTGCTCTCGAGCCTGATGAAATAATTTCCTCGGCTCAAACTGCTTACATCAATGGCTTTGCCATTTCCGGGATTCCCTTTTTGTATAATGCGGCCGAAAACATTCAGGATCGTGTATCCTGAATACGATTGGCCATTTAAAACATACAACTTGTCGTGTGCCGGAACAGGAAATACAAGGAGCTTTTCAGCCGTTGATGGGTTTTCGGTTCCTGTCGGTATTTCGCGCGAAACGGTGAACGTTCCCAGGTTGTATTCGGCGTAGTCGAAATAAATACGCATCACCTGGACTCCCTGTTTGAGGGCAATCGCACTGATTTTTTTAGTGATGAATTTGGTGTAGTTTCCGGAGGTGGGCACAGAAACCGGGCCTGTTTTGTCCACACCATCGAATTCGAGGTGGAATTGTCCGTAGCGGCCTGCCGTGGCAAACTGAATTTCGAAGGTGTAATTTCCATCCTGAAGCACATCGACCGTGTATTCGAGCCATTCGCCGGTCACAATTCCGCCAACATTTCCTTCAGGAAGAAGCTGGCCTGTGTCAACCCCTTCGTTTGGCCTGATCCCGTTGCCGTCGTTTTTCGTGGTGGTGTCGTGGTAGCCAACGCCTTCGCCACCCAGGTCGAACCACGTTGCGGGAATTGTTCCCGGTATTTTTTGTGGATTTCCATCCGGATAGGCCATTTTTGTTTCGGAAGGCAAAATCGTTACCCCGCAGGTGGCGGTAAACCCGCCATCGCTGGTTTTTGCCGTGACAACGGTTGTGTCTTTTCTCGATGAAACTGCCGTGATCAGGCCGTTTGCATCGACTGTGGCAATTTTCTGATCGCTTGAAGTCCAGTTTACCTGTTGGTTTTCGGCCAATGCCGGATACACAAATATTCCGGGGTTTGCCGATTTTCCTGAAACCAACTGGATGTTTTTTTTCGGAATGTTGATGCCGGTGACCCGAAGTCCGGGAACAGGTTTCCCCCACCAGTAATTTTTGGCGCGGGCATCGGTAATCAGCGTATCAACCAGTTCGTTCAGCGTGGTGTCGTCCCAATCGCGCCAGTCGATCCATCCGGAACCTATATTTTCGAGTGTTTGCGCGTTTTCCTTGAAGCCGTCAACCTGCATGATATAACCGAAATCGGGCCGTGAGGCCACAAAATGGTAATTCCATTCGGTGCAGATCACCGGATGGTAAGCCATCAGGGTTTTCACTGCGGCGCTGGTCGTCGAATTGTACAGGTGATAGGCCACAGTCGTGTGGCTCCAATCGAGCTGATCTTTGTAGTTTTCAACCACATTCACAATTTCCGGGGCAATGGTGCTGAAACTGAACATCAGGATTTGCCGGTCGGGAGCCAGGCTGCGGATGTTGTTGTAAATTTTCAGATAGGCGGTTTTAAAATCAGGTTTCAGGTAGTCGCTCATTGTAAAAGTTGGCTCGTTGGCCAGTTCGTAGTAAACCCGGTTGTTGTCTTTGTAGCGCGGGGCAACGGCGTTCCAGAACTCGTTTTCGGTGGCAAACTGGTACGATTTATCAAAATTCTGCTGTGCGCCCACATTGTGGAAATTGATAATCAGGTTCATGCCGGTGGCCGTGGCATTGGCCACACATTTGTCGAGGTAGGGCAGAAATTCGCCGACCGACCAGTTTGCCTGCGCATGGTCTTTGTAATACGGATCGGTCCAGCAAACCCTGATCGTATTGTACCCGTTGTTTTGTATGGTTTTCCAGTTTTCGATGTTTTGGGCAAAAGCGACCGATTGGGTGAGCGATTTGCCCATCGCCATTGGCGTTCCGCGCATGGTGTTCCCATTCATATCTTTCAGCGCCCCGGTGATTGGTTTTTGGGACGAGTAAATTTCAAATTCATTCAAGGCATATCCGTTCACCGTTCCCATGGCCGTTCCCAGCATCCTGACATATCGGGCCGAAATTTTTGCGGTTGGGATAAAGTCATTTTTTCCGTCCCCGGCAGTTTCAGTAAAAATAGTTTGCCAGTTTTTATTGTCTCCTGAAATTTGTATTTGGTAAGCTTTTCCGAAAGCATCGCTCCATTTCAGGATAATCAGGTTGATTGGTACCGAATCGCCCAGGTCCAACGAAATCCACTGATTGTTGCTGATGTTGCTTTTCCAGGTGGTTGCCACATTTCCATCGAAAGCAAACGCGGTATTGCTTCCGGCGTAAGTGGATGAAGAACTGGCTGTTTTGTTCAGGCTCCAGTTGTACAAACCTTCAGGAATGACATTGACCGTTGCTTTCTGAATAGCGGTTGAATTTGTCCCTTTTGCCTGAAGCGTGTAAACGGTTACGGTATCGGGTTTCAGGATCAGCGAACCACTTTCAGGAACAGGCGCTCCATTCAGGCTGACATCGGGGGCGCCCATTGTAATCCAGTCGATTTTGCAGGTTTCGCCCTGCCTGATGAGCTCGGTGTCGGTGAGCAAACTTGCTTTTACAGGCTGAATGTAGGCCGGTGTATTAGTCCGGAATGGCGTAGCCGGAAGGCCATCGTTGTTGAACAGGCTTCCTGAAGCAGTGCATGCCCAGGCATACCTGACTTGTTTTGGAGAAGGGACATTGTCGTTCCAGACCAGCAAAGTCTGGCCGTCGATCAGCGTTTTTGCCGGTGAAAAAGCCAGGTTGTCGCCGGCAATCTCAAACTGTGTTGGCGCATTGTTGTCGGCTTTCAGGCCGCTTTGGGCATAATCAAAATTGATCCTGATTTTGTTGCCTTCAATTTGCATGGATCGGTATTGTGGCCCGGAACAGGCGAGGGGTTGCCCGTAATTTTTGGCCAGCGCCCACAAAGCCAGCCGGTGCCCTACCTGTTCTTTCCGCGCCGGATGAATGTTGGCCTGGTCTCCAATATCGAGCGTGCAGGCCATTCCGGTGTTTCCGAGCAACTGGGTATATGTCTGGGCTTCCCACAATTCGGGTTCAGAAGTTCCGCCGTAACCGCCGTAGGGCGCAATTTGTACGAAGTAGAACGGTAAGTTTTTCTGCTGAAAATCGTTTCGCCAGCCTTCGATCATGGCCGGGAACAGATCGGTTAATTGCTGGGCCCGGCCCACATTGGTTTCGCCCTGGTACCACAACACTCCGGCAAAAGTGAAAGGCACAAGGGGCGCAATCATGCCGTTGTAAAGCACATTGGGTGTCTGGTTGTCGTTGGCGTCGATGGGCTTCCACGGGCCTTTGTTTTTATAGTCGGCAACAAAATTGAGCGAAGTGGTGTTTGCCCATGTTTCGCAACTCGATCCGCCCCAGGCGCTTTCCACCAGGCCGATGGGGATATTCAGGTTTGTGAAAAGTTCTTTTCCGAAGAAATAGCCCAAAGCGCTGAAGGAAGCGACCGACGTTGGCGAACAGGCTGTCCACGTGCTGTTTGCCCAATTGGGTACAATGGTTAATTGAGGCGTGGCTGCTGATTTTTTCCCGGCTATAAATAACCTGATTTTCGGATAACCGGCTGCGGCGATGGCTTGTGCGCTTCCTTCGACCGGTGCGCCATCCCATCCCGACATCGGCATTTCCATGTTCGATTGCCCCGACAGCAGCCAGACTTCGCCAATCAGAACATCGTTCAGTAGAATGGTATTCTGGCCTTTTATTGTAATTGTGTAAGAACTTCCATCGGTTTTTGCGGCCGGGGTCTGAAGTTTCAGCATCCACTTTTTGTCGGCATTGGCCACCGTTTTTACGGTCAGGTTGTTCCAACTGCCGGTAACTTTAACCGTATCGCCCGGATTGGCCCAGCCCCAGATGGCCGGTTGCGAATTTTGCTGCAACACCATGCCGCTGGTAAACAGGTTCGAAACCGTTACCTGGGCCTGAAGCTGCTGTGGCAAACCCAATAGCAGCAGGAGGGTGAAGGAGAGCAAGTATTTAAAAACGAGTAATTTCAAAATTGTATGATTTTGTTAGGATTTAATTTTTTTGCGGCCAACTCACCCCGGGTGCGCTTGCTTACCCTACACCGCTCTTCGCGAAGAGCGGTGCGAAGCCCGAGACTTCGGGCTTGGGTTGAGTTGGTGTATTTTTTTTCATTTCAATCGGTCATTCGCATCAATAAATTTGTTCGGACGGGGAGTAATGGAAATTTCCTCCTGAATATCTTTATTTGTCCTTTTCAGCCTGTTTCCGCAGCAATTCGCGGGTTTTGATTCCCGATTCTTTCAGGTCTTCCTCTTTCCAGTTCCCTTCGGATGACGCGCTGGGTTTCAGCATCGAGCAGGTTTCGTTTTTATCGGCAATCGACCAGGTTACCAGGCTGATGTCGTTTGCAGAACACCAGTCGATCCAGGTTTTCCAGGCTGGGTAATCGATGGGCCCATTTCCTGAAGCTTCCATTCCGGCTGATTCGGAAATGAAAATCGGGATACCTTTTTTCAGGGCATAATCGCAGCGGTCGCGCAAGGTTTTTCCGTGGGTAGCGGCATAAAAATGACAGGTGTACATGATGTTGCTGAACCCCTTGATCGGGTCGTCGGCAACCAGTTGCAGGTCCTGGTCCCAGTGCGGGCTACCGACCAAAATAACGTTGTTTGGATCGATGGCGCGGATGGTTTTAATCAGTTCAATGGAATATTCTTTCACCTGTTGCCACGAATCTTTCACCGGTTCGTTATACAATTCATAAATAATATTTGGGTATTTGCTGTATTTGGTGGCCATTTCAGCAAAAAATGCCTTGGCTTCGGGCAACCTGATGTTGTGGCAGTGCCAGTCGATCAGGACGTAAATATTGTTGTCGATGGCGCCTTGAATCACGGCTTCCATTTTCTCTTTCGACCAATCGGGCTTGTCGATGTAGCCACCTTTGGGCTCAACACCCATTGCAGCCCTTACCACCGAACATTTCCAGTCGGTTGCCAGCCATTTTACCGTCTCTTTGTTGTAGAACCTCGGCCACCAGTTGAGCCAGCCAAAACTGACCCCGTTCAGCACGGTAACCTGCCCGTGTTCGTCCATTAATTTGGTTCCTTTTACCGATAACTTTCCGTGTTTGGTCACCGGCTGGGCCTCGATCGACAGGCTCAGGAGAAGAAAGCCCAGAAATAAAGTTGAGGTTAGATGTTTTAGTTTCATGTGTTTTGAAGATTTTTATTGTTTTGTTAGTTTGATGGTTTTGAAATCGTTTTCAGACCTGAACCTGACCAGGTAAATTCCTGATTGGTAATTACTTAAATTCAGCTCAAGCTGGTGTTCGCCAGACCCGGTAACCGCGCTGCTGATTGTTTTCAGCAATTGGCCGTTCGAGCTGAACAAGCCAATGTCAACACGGCTTTTTTCGGGAAGGGAGTAGGCAAAATGAACCTGTCCGGTTGTCGGATTGGGATAAACCGTTGCTTTGAACCCCGGTTTCTGGAGCAGGTTTCCTGTGGCTGTTGGGAAGCCTTTCAAGATCAGGTTGTTTACCGACAAAGGGGCAAGTTCGACGCTAACCAGGTTATTTTGAACGGAAACCGTAGTTTTTTTCAGCGCATTTTGGGTGTGCGACACGAAAGTTTCTTTGCTTCCAAGGCTTGAAAGCGAATACATGTTGTAGGTTCCGTCGGCAGTAATAAATCCTGAAATGTTCAGGCTGACTTGCTTCTTGTCGGTCAACGAACGGTTTACCAGGACGACCGACATGGAATCAACTGAATTGTTTACGGTGGGGTAGGCCGAAATCAGCGTTTCGTTCTGCGAGGTAGCCTGAACAAAATTTGCTTTGTTGTACCGGCTGAACAGATGAAGTGTTTCCCACATGCCCACATTCCAGCTCCAGGGGGTGAAAATTTCGACCCCGTTTTTCATGAATTCGCCCAGGGTTGAGGCGTACCAAACCGCCTGGACGTTGGCGTCGGTCGAATTGAGGCCACATTCGGTAACGGCCAGCCCAACGCCGTTGCTGGCGCCCAGGTATTGTGTCAGCCAGTCGGCACAGCGGCCCAGGATGTATTCTTTGTTTATGCTCGTGTCCCAACCTCCGTTCAGGGTGTGGACCCCGTTGGCTTCCGGATAAACGTAGTTTCGGTCGAAAAATACACGGTGGTACTGAACCAGGGTTGCGGGATCAGTTAATCCCGGATAATAATGAATATCAAGTACATCGAGCAGCCGGATGCCCGTTGCTTTTTCTTCTTCGGAAATCCGTTTGATAAAGAACTCGAGCCAGGATTTACCACCCGTTGTGCTTCCGTCGCCCCAGCGGTACCATTGCCATTCGTTTGCGGGAACTGGCCCAACAAGTTTAATATCAGGATATTTGGCGCGGGCAGCTTTGGCAACCTTAAAATACAGTTGCATAAATTGTTCGGCTGTGCATTGCGTTGGCATTACGTCGTCGTGGGTCCCCGACCAGATTTCAGGCTCATTGTCCATGTTCCAGTACTGAATCCGGGTTTTATCGTAACCGAGCCCTTTGTCGCCAAACCAATGATCCAGGATGCCAACCGTTGAATCGGCCGGCCAATTCTCCAGATAAAGGTTTGGGTTGCCCTCAACCAAAGCTTTGTTCGTATTGGTCCCCGAAGTATTTGGCTGACCGCCGCCCGCCAGGTTCTGGTTCACTCCAGCCCACCATTGCGACTGGTTGTAGGCCCAGTCGTTAAAATTGTGGCTTGTGTTTGAGGCCGCCATTCCCAGCAATTGAAACCCCCACATTCCCTGCACCCCGGGCATTTTGTCGAACATGTTTTTTGCAGCCGCATCCCAATTGTCTGAATACACATTGTTGTACCAGTCGGGGTGGCTCGATAGTTTCAGCCGCCAGTTGTATTTGGTGCAGTTGTTTCCCCCGCTTTGCCTGACAAACCTGACCCCGGCTTCTTTGGCCAACGTAATGTCGGAATTGGTGCCCGAGTTCAGAAAAGCATCAGGCAAAACATTGTTTTTACCGTAAATCCAGGGTGAAACCGGTTTTGTCCCCTGGGCCAGGTCGATTGTCACGCCAACCGGTGTTTGCGAGTAGCCCAGGTAACCTGAGAACAGGAGGAGGCTCAAAATTTTAAGGTTAAATGATAACTTCATGGCTTAATGTATGATGATTTTTTTACTGAATTTTTGTTGTCCTGAAATGAGCTGAACGACATAAATCCCGGAATGAATTCCTTCTGTTGACATCGTATAATTTACTTCCGGATGAAGTACTGTTTTAATTTCGGAACCCGTGATTGCGAATAATTTTAGCATGTCGGCAGGGTGGGAGGTGCCTGTCTGAACGATCAATTCCTGATTTTTTTGGTAAACGGTAAACGAATTGTCAGTCATATTTTGAGCTGTTCCGTCCGGAATAATTCGGGCAAAGTTGTAGTAATCCATATTAAACAAGGGCAGGGTCAGGTAGGTAACGCGCATAATCTGGGTGCCAGCCTCCAGGTTCATGGTAAATGTTATGGGTTTGGTTTTTACCCAACTGTAAGTTGTTGGGGCCACAATGGAATCGGAGACCGAATTTCCAATTTTTACCTGAAAAGTACCGCCACCCTGGAATGCTGCGATGGGTGCGGTAATCTGATATTGGCCTTTTTGGGCGATATTCACGGTATATTCTTCCCATTCTCCCGGAAAATTTTCTGCAACCAGGTAAGTCCCGTTTCCCAGATCATAAATATCAACACCTTCATTCGGCCTTAATGCGCCGGTACTGTTTCTCAAATCCGAATCGTGGTAAGTATATCCTTCGCCACCAATGTCAAAATATTCAGCCTGAACGATGCCGGGAATCGCCAATGCCTGGCCGGTGTAGGGTTTTCGCACCGGAGGTATTTTTGGAACATACGTTGGAAGGAGTATTTTTTGGGGATAGGAGTACAAATCTGGTTTGTTGGTGTAATGTGCAATAACGCGGTAGTAATATTCAGTGGCTTGCGGAAGGTTCGGGTCGTTGTAACTCACGGCATTGCCAGGGATGGTATCAATTCTCACAAATTGTGTTGTGGCGGTCCTTCGTTCGATGAAAATGCTGTCGTAATCTGTGGCTGGATTGGACCAGGCCAGTTGGATAATGGTATCCTGAAAGATTTGCAGGTGTGGCATCCTGGGCGATAATGCGGAGGAATTGGTCAAAATATCTTTTATATCGTCGTACCAGCTTTTTTGTTGCCGGTACATAATTTTGAAATCACCGCCGTCGTCCCAGGCTGCCGGGGCAAACCCGAAAGAAGCCGACAGTTCCATGTAGGTTTTGTAGTGTTTCATCCTCGAATTGTAGTCAGCAGTCTTGACGGAGCCGAACTCGCCCAGAAATACCGGGATATTGTTTTTCACCGACCAGTCTTTTACCGATTGGAATTTTGCTTTCAAGGCACTGATGTCGGCGCTGGTCCCCCAGGTTCCTACTCCATTCAGCCCAAACTGGTAGGGATCGTACGAATGGAACGAACCGATAAGGTGGCTGTCGTTGGGGATGGCTGCGCCAATTAATCCATCGGAGCCGCCCCAGTCAATTCCCTGAAAGATGATCAGCCGGGTAGGGTTTGTTTTTCGGATAACATTGATGGCGTTTTGGTGCATCTCGTCGCACTGGGCTTTGGTCATGTTTACCGGTTCGTTGCAGATCTCAAAAATCAGATGATCTGATTTATTTTTAAAGCGGACTGCTACCTGGCTCCAAAGGCTATCGAACCTGGCCTGGTTTACGGGATTGGAATAAGTATCTTTTATCCAACTGTCGTGGTGCGAGTTGATAACAATGAAAAGCCCACGAGCAAGGCCCCAATCTACGATTTGTTCGATGCGGTTCATCCAGGTTGCATCAATTTTAAACGGGGAAGTTGTGCCTAAATGCTGGTCCCATCTAATCGGAATCCTGACGAAGTTGAACCCTGCCGTTTTGTACAGGTCAAAATAGTATTCCTGAACCGGAGGATTGCCCCAATCGCCTTCGTTTGGGCCTTCAAGTGTGTTTCCCATGTTTATTCCTTTTGTCATCTGACTGATCGCATCTTTGGGTGTGATTTGAGCAGACATCAGGAAAGGGAGTAATGTAAAAATTAGAGTTAAATGGTTGATATATAGTTTTATGTGTTGCATAATTTGTTTCGGTTTAGGGATAAAGCTTTTACTTTGATTGCTCATCAAAAAAAACTTTAAAAAAATCTGAGTTGTTCCGGATTTGAGAATGTATTCCCGCTATTCTGAAATGGGGCTCAGAGAGAGGTTCTCAAAAAATAGGTGATTGGATATGAAATAAACCGGGACAATGGAATTGACCAGGTTTTGAATATTTGCTGATTTGAGAGCGTTTAAACAAAATTCCCTGCTTAATAAAGCATAATATATTTAGTGTGTAAAAAAGTAAGGGCCCTAGAGGGCCCTTACTTTAATTTTAGTTGGTTATTTTTTAATGATCTTCTGGATGTTAATGTATTTTTCACCCGAAGAAATTACAAACATATAAATACCAGCAGGTTGTGCAGCGAGTGAGACATGTTCAGTTGAATTATTAACCGTTACATCCCGAAGAACAACTCCGGCAGCATTGATTACCCGTACCCGGTTTCCATTTGCAAGGCCCTGAATGATTACCTTGTCAGTAGTTGGGTTTGGATACATCTTAATCGATGTAGAAGGAAGGGTAGGATCAACCTTGGTAATGGATGAGATGTTGTATTTTGCAGTCGTTACGCCATCAGCAGCAGTTACCAACAGTTGGTCGCCCATGTTCAGGTTAGCTGAAGTACTAACATTTCCATTCTTATCAAGAATAGATAAGGTAGCTCCGAATGATGGATACAACTGACCGAAGAACTGGCTAACTGTTGGAGTTATTGCTCCTGAAATCACAAAGTGAACCTGATCGACTGCATATACATCAGAAACTACAAAAGCGAAATACTTGTTAACCAAGAAGTTCAACATCGAGAAGTAGTAAGCCTTTGTAACCTTACCGTCTTGTGAAGTTACAACCAATTTATCGTCACGATAAATTTGGCCTAAAGGACGCTGGAAGCCAGCTTTATCGAAAACAGCTACTGTAGCTCCAGGTGCTGGGGTTACGTTGTTTAATAAAGTACCAACGGTTGTTCCGCCTGGTATGAATTGGATCAAAGAAGCGAACTGGTCAACGCTGTAAACATCGGAGGTAACGTATGCGTCGCTCGTGCTTGAATTTGGTTTAAGCTGATACAAGATTTTAGTTGAACCATTTTCAGCAGTTACTTCGAAGTAAACATTGTCGGTAGCAACTACATTTACATAGGTTGAGTCGTATGTCAGCTTAGTTAAAGTTACATAAGCATCATTCTGGTCAACCATGGTCATGCTGGCCCCGGCAGGAACAATCACGCCATTGGCAATGTTTTTCAGCAAAGTTCCCTGTTTAAATCCACCAATTGTACCGGTAGAACCTGTAACAGTAACGGTGTAAGTTGATGATGTGAGCACTGCATTTGAACTTAACCCCGTGGCTGTAACTTCAAGGGAGTAAGCTGAAGTATTGGTACTGTCGGCTGAAAGTACTTTCAAAATGTCACCGTTCAATACCGGATCAGTATCTGCACGAACCACACCGGCTGTCGATTTAACGGTCAGTGTTTGCAGTGGATCGGCTTTAAGCAGGTTGCCATAGAATGCGCTTACGGTGGTTCCTGTAGTTACCCCTTTTATTGTTTCAGTCATGGAGTATCCATCGCTTACTTTATAAACTTTAGAGGCAACAGTTGAACGATACATGGTAACATCATTCATAATGTGTGAACCAATACCATCGCAAATAGAGTAAATATTCAATGGCCAGGGATAATTTAACTTGTTGAAATAAGCATCATCTTTCATTGTCCATTCACTGTCGTCCCAGTTGGTACCCCACGAACCTTTCAGCGCGGTGTTCCCATGGTAAATGGTTGGTTTCCGGGTGTAAGCAGTAAGCTGGTTAACTGTTTTTCCACCAACAACCCAGTTGTTGCCGTCGCCACTTCCAAATATATCAAGCAATTTTACATCAGCCAGTTTGTTTAATGGTTTTAAACCATTTATAACTGAATCGTTTTCAATTTTATACAGATAGTAGGTTGTTCCCATCCAGTCGTGGATCGCATTGTTCCAAGGCATTGCATAACCCCATGGGTTCAATCCGGTTTGGAAATTAACGTCGGCTTCTTTTCCGTAGATTGCGAAAGCGCCACCATTGTAGTGCTGTGTTGCAACAAATACATCACCTGGATAAGTAATGGCATTAACGGCCAAATCGGGTTCCAGGATACGTGGTTGTACGGCCCAGTTGGCTTCGTCCTGCCATTTTTTACCGGGTACATATTTACGCCATGGCCCATCTGTATAGGCTGTACCAACCGCATTGTAAGTGTCAAAGGCGGTAGCTGGTCCTGCATAATTACAGAAAATCAAATAATGGCTCATGTCCATGATGTCAGTTCCCGGGTTAACAATTTCTATCCAGGGAGCTCCCCATTGGTCCTGAAATACAATTTGGGTGAAGAATGGTTCACCTTTCCAGGGCTGAACTTTGGATGGATCTTTTTGTTTTTCGAAACGAACTGTATAAACGTTGATCGTTGTATCGTTTTCGGCAGCAACAGAAAAAGTTACTGTACGATCTTCAGGAGTGCCAGTAAGGGTTTTAACCGGGGTAACCGTTACTTTAGAATTGAGGTTCCGTTTTGTAAATGTTATCGCAGGAATTCCATCATATTCCAACGGTATTTGAACAACATAGTTGTTTTTCGAATAGATAAATCCGGGGATCGTATCGCCAGCCCAACCATAAGATTTTGCCACATCGCCTTTAAAGAAGGCTGGCATGTCGGGCCATGTGATCGATGACAAATAAGCATCGGCGCTTGGCGTAAATTTCTGAAGTTTCAGGAAGTAGTCTTTTACCTTGCCATTTTCAGAAGTAACTTCCAGTTTGTCGCCTTTTTTCAGGTCGGGGCGTGCAACGTTGTCGCTAAATACAATTTTCCAACTGGCTTTTGCCGGTTTTTCCAGGTATTTAAATAAGGTGTCAACGCGGGTAGCAAAACCAATATAGCTGATGGTATCCATTCCCGGAATGCCATCGCTTACACGCCAGCCGGCATAAGCCGAAAGGATGTTTGGATAGTATTTTTTCTTGAGTGTGTAATTCACATTGGTTTTCGGCACAACAAAGTTGTCAGATGGGGTTGGGTCGTTAACAATGATGTTGAATTTTTTAATGGTAGCTGAATCGCCGCACACATACAGTGTTAATACATCGCCGGTACGTGCTGAAAGATAAGCTGAATCGGCAGTTACCTTTGAATAGTCGTAGTGCCAGGCTAATCCAGGTCTCCGTTGAAACCGGTACATGATGGAGTCATCTTTTCTGACACCCCAGGGTTCTGTTATTGTACCGGCAGCAATATCAACAACTTCTTTTCCGGATTTCGATACCAGTGTGTTTGCATTAAGGGTAGCGCCTACGGCCTGGTTTCCAACACTCCAGAATACGGCACGCCACTGATAGATACTTAAATAAGGAACAGGGATCCATTCTGAATCGTGAAGGTCAAGGCCTCTTCCTGCATTGAAATTCACATTTCCTGTTTTTACAGATGCTTTGCGGATTAAAACACAGCTACCCGTAGCACCGGTAACACCGGCAACATCATAAGCACCGTTTTTATTGTAGCCACCTGTCTGGTCAAAAACACCACCTACCTGATCAATAACCACTGAATCTTTTAACATGGTGGAATCATTAACGAAATGGTGCCTCAGGAACCAACAATCACGACCGCCCCAGCCGTCCATAGTACTGTAATAAGGGGTAACCGTGTCTTTTGCCGTGGAATTGGCTTCCCTGACGTACAACAACTGATCTGCAATTTTAAGCATTTCAGGTTTGGTAATCCTTTCCGGATAATGTAACGGGTCTTTTTTCCACATTTTTGGCCCAAAAACTTCAGCAGTAGCAATTACATACGATTTTCCAGGAGCCAGCATCTTTTTTGGAAGCATAAAATGGTTATTTGTACCAGCGGTCCAGTACAAATCCCAAGGAGAGATGTGGCCAAACTCAAACTGAGAAAGGTCGATGGTTTCAGTTCCCATGTTCGTAAACTCTACATAGTTATCCGGGGTAGAGCATGTGAGCGCTTCCGTAATAACCAGGTTTGTGTAGGGCTTTGTTGTTTGTGCATTTGCAAGTGCACCAAAGCCTACCACTAGCAGAAATAAAAGTAAAAGTTTTAACTTCATAATGTTTGATTTTAATATTAAGTGGTTCTTCTCAAAAGTAAGTATTAAAAGAGTTGGTGATCTATTGAAGGGGGTGTGAAGAATGTAACGATTCTTTCAAAGATGAAAGAAATCATACATTAACGTCGTTTTGAATGTTCGTTTTGTGTCATTTTTTAGCCTGTTTTTTGATACAAATGGATCATTTCAGCCTGTTTTTCATAGAAATAGTTCATGTAACGTATTGAAATTCAGGTCATAATTGTTATTTGTTGAAATTTTTTGTTTCCGATTGTTTAAAAAAGCGTAAAAATGCCTGTTATTTTTGTCCTCCGCCTGTTGAGGATTGTCTTATTACCAATTTGATTTTTTTTACCCGGATAAATTCGTTGGGCAAATCCTGTTTTCTTTGCTTTTGGATTTGAAATTTATTACCCGGTTCGGGACATTGATTTTTGCATTTCTTTTTATACCTTGAACCCCCTTTAAAAGATCGTATATTCTACTGTTTTAGAGACTATGAAAAGCTTCAGGATAATTATTATATTTATTTTTATTGGTGTGTTTCAATCTTCCTACGGAGAAGATTTCAGGTATCTCCGCACCAACGAAGGTTTGTACAACGGTGAAATTAATTCAATAGCACAGGATCGTTCCGGTAAAATGTGGTTTGCAACCTGGTCGGGGCTTGCCAGCTACAATGGGTTCAATTTTCAGTTTTTCAAGCCTCAACTGGGCAACCCGTTAAGTTTGCCAGATAAAAAGACACACATCGTTTTTATCGATTCAAAAGATAACCTTTGGGTTGCTTCTCTTTCAGGCATTTCTGTTTTCAGGGAAGCTGATCAGACTTTTCATCCGGTTGATTTGGCGGGGCAAAACCCCTCTAATTTTTATGTGTTTGGAATATTTGAAACCAAAGGCCATATCCTGATCCATACCAATATCGGCATATTTTTATTCTACGATAAACCGGGCTCAAAATCTGGTTATCAATGCAAGAAATTAAAGTTGTTTGAGCGGGGGGCTCCGGCGCCTGACTACATTCATTATATGAACACGTTCAACGACAAGCTTGTCATGGTCTCGAACGCTGATTCCTACAGTCCGACCCGACTGATTATTTCAACTCTGGAGATCAATGCCAAGGACACCCTAATTGCTATTCAAAATAAGGTGGTTACCAGCAAACATATCAATTCAGTTAGCTATTATCAAAATGAAAACCTCTTTTATCTGGCTACGTCCGAAGGGGTTTCAACTTTTTCGTTAAACGAACTGAGTTTTTCACCCTCGCTATACTTTTCCGGCGTAAACATTCAAAACCTGATCATTGCCAGTAATCATAAACTTTATTGTTATTCTTTTGATCCTGTATTGTATTATGTTGATTTAGGAACCCGGCAAACCGGAAAATATCTTCCGGACCCGGTTAAGTACGGTTCCCTGCTCGACAATAACATTACCTGCCTTTTCGAAGACTTCTCCGGAAACCTTTGGGTGGGAAATCAGGGATTGGGCCTAAGCATCCTGAACCTGCACCGAAAAGCTTTTTATTCATTCAAGCGCGATCCGTCCACGTCAAATTCATTGAATGGAAATATTGTAATGTGTTTTAATGGTACCAATCAGGTTATTTTTATCGGATTGCGACAAGGTGGGGTTTGTATGACCCCGAAACGGTTTTCAAAAAGCGAGCCTGCCGAATTTATGAAGCTCGACTATCAGCAAACGTCCAATCCCGGTTCAAGTTTTGATAATATCTGGGACATTGCCCGTGAGTCGGATTCCGTTTTCTGGGTTGCCTCGAATGGTGGTTTGGCAAAACTTGAGAAAACGGGCAAAGGCTGGATATATGGAAAGCCCAACCAGCGACCGATTTATTCAGGGGTAGTCCGTAAAGTGCTGATCGATAAAAACCACAACCTCTGGTGCGGTACTGCCGACCAAGGGCTTCTTTTTTTTCCGGACCTTCGGAAAAACAGGGAAATGAAAAGTTTTGCCTTTCCGCCCGATCCGGCCAGCCCGGGTGCCATTTCGGATAAAACCATCATTTCAATGAAGATTGACAGTAAAAACCGGTTCTGGGTTGGGACCAACAATGGGCTAAACCTCCTTACCGGTTCGTATAAAAACTTAGACTTATCGGGAAATACAAAGCCGGATATTCATTTTCGTCATTTTATAGCTACCAAACCCGATAAAAATTTTTTGAACGCCAACGAAATCAATTGCATTTTTGAAAATGAAGATGGCAAGATCTGGATCGCAACCCAGGGAGGAGGCATCAGCATCATGGATGTCGATTCCATGAAATTTTCGCAACTCAATACTGAAACCGGTTTGTCGGGTGACGATGTGCTGGGGATCCTCTCCGATCAGTCCGGAATAAAATGGATCAGTACAAATAAGGGGATTGATTCATACAATCCGGCCAATAAGGAAAAACCATTTACATATTATAACCATACCGATGGGCTGCAGGGCGAAACGTATAAAGTGAATGCCTATTACCAGTCGGCTGACGGGGAAATGTTTTTTGGGGGCGATAACGGTTTCACCCGGTTTTATCCCAATCAGATAAAATTTAATCCAATCCCCCCAAGAATCGGGTTGACTTATTTCCGGATAAATAACCGCATCATCAACATCGGTGATACGATCAGCAAAGGCAACATCATGACCCGCACGCTTGATGAAATGAGCAAAATAGAATTGCCATTCGATAAAAACTCGTTTAGCATTGGCATCGGCGTACATCATTACCAGTATCCGGAAGGAAACATGATCAAGTATAAGCTGGATGGGTTTTATGACCGGTGGATTACCGTCCCGGCATCAAATCAATATATCTATTTTTCGCGTGTGCCTTATGGAAACTATGTGCTTCATGTTTCAGCCCTGAGTTCAGACAACGTTGAAGCCGAGAATGAACGGGTACTCAATATCCGCATTTTGCCTCCCTGGTACAACACCTGGTATGTCAGGACCATTCTGTTTGTTATCCTGATTTCTTTCATCGGATATATCCTACACTGGTTCGACAAGCAGCAAAAGCTGGCATTTCAAAAAAAGCTTGACGACATTGCCATCGAAAATAACGAAAACAAGATGCGCTTCCTGACCAATATCGCCCATGAATTGCGGACCCCCCTCAGTTTGGTGATTGCCCCGATTGTTGACATGAAGCAGAATTATACAACGATCGACCCCAAATGGAAAAATCACCTGAACCTGATATTCCGTAATTCAAACTACCTGCTTACCCTAATAAACCAGATCATCGATTTCAGGAAACTGAATGCAGGACGGCTTCAGTTAAACCTGAAAAGCACGGATATTGCAAGCCTTGTGCGCGATGTGGTTCTGAATTTCAGGGGACTTGAAAGCCAGCGCAAGACAAATTTGAAGATGGAAATACCCAATGAAGCGATCGTAGTTGATATTGACAGCCAAAAAATTGAAGAAGTGCTTTATAACTTGCTGTCGAACGCATTTAAGCATACCAGCGAGAATCATACCATTGAAGTTACCCTTCAGGTAGTTTCTGAAAACAACCCGGCTGAAGGAAATGGGAAAGGCCAGGTTCAGATCACTGTTTTTAACGAAGGAAAGGATATTTCGGACGAAGATAAAGTCCGGATTTTTGAGCGCTTTTATAAAGTAAGCGAAAAAGTAGAAGGAGCCGGGATCGGCCTTTCATTTTCGAAATCACTGGTCGAAATGCACAACGGGACCATTACTGTTGAATCGGTAAACGGCATCGGGGTTGCTTTCCACCTGAATTTGCCTTTCGAACATATTTTGGTCACTTCTGAGGCCGTTAACCTGAACAAACCAGATAATTTATGGGATGAAGACATTTACGATCACGAAGAGGTTCACGAACAGAACAACACAGGCAAAGAACTTACGATCGTAATTGTAGAAGACAATATTGATTTACGAACCTATCTGAAAAGTACCTTGTCAAATAATTATAATATTCAGGAAGCCGGTGATGGGAAGGAAGGATATGAACTGATTGCCCGTATTGTTCCGGATATTGTCATATCGGATGTGATTATGCCGAAAATGGATGGGTACGAGCTGTGTGAAAAAATTAAGGAGAACAGCAAGATCTGCCATATCCCAATCATCCTTTTAACAGCAAACAATGCCGTTGACCATGTCGTTTCAGGATATGAAAAGGGAGCCGATGCTTATGTGACCAAGCCGTTTGATATGAATATCATTAAAGCGCAGATTTCGCGCCTGATTAAAAACCGTGAGCTGATCCGCGAAAAATACATGACACAGAATTTCATGGTCGAGGTGTCGCAATCCAATATTTCCAGGGACGATGAATTTATAGTCAAGCTGCGGCAATTGCTCGAAGATAACCTTTCGGAAACCGATTTCAATGTAAAAAAACTTTCTACCGACCTGAATATCAGCACAACGCATTTATACCGAAAATTAAAAGCGCTGACCGGGCTCTCGCCGGTTGAATTCATCCGTTTTTTCAAACTTCAGAAAGCATGCGAAATGCTTTCGAACACCAATTACTCCATTAAGGAAATCGGATATGGTTTAGGGTTTAATAATTTGTCGTACTTCGTCAAATGTTTTAGGGAACAATTTGGCGTTACGCCAACAACTTTTAGGCAAAAAGGATTACCCGGTCAGCCGAAAAATGATAGCACAAATCAATCAGAAATACCATAAATTAACCTATTTTAACACTTCTTCCCAGTAATAGCGCCAAATCCACAAATTACTACATTTATGTGAAGTACATGAATATTGATTTTTGATACATTTGTGCCGTTCACCGAATCATTTCACTTTGTTTTATCTCATATAAAATGACAAAGAATAAAAACCTAACTTTAATTGCTCTGTTTCTGCTCCTGTTTTTCGGATGCAGGAAAAATGATGTTATTTATCAACGTCCAACATGGCTTGCCGGGAAACTCTACGCCCAGGTGCTAACGAAGCCCGAACTTTCAACTTTTGCCCAATTGCTAAAAATTTCCGGTTATGATACCATTATTAACGTATCCGGTAGCTTCACGGTTTTTGCACCAACCAACGACGCATTCACGGCGTACTTTCAGGCCAATACAAAATACAAGTCGTTAGCCGATATGCCAAAGGCCGAAGCCGTAAAACTGGTCAAGTACCATCTGGTTCAGGATGCCTGGAGCAAAAAGCAATTGGAATCGCTCGATGTTTTCGGTTGGATTGATACACTCGATGTGACTAACAATCAGCCCAAAGGCTACAAGCGTCAAACACTGCTTCTTGAAAAAAATATAAAATACGGTGTGAGGTATAGTAAATACCTGAGGCAACCCCCGTCTAAACTTCACCGGACTGATTTAATCGATACAACCATGACTTCATGGCACGAGGTTGCTTATACCGATTCACGAAAGTTCGTCCCCATCTTTTTTAAACAGTATTTTGATATTTACAAACTATCGACTTCCGATTATTCTTTTTATTATAATCGTCCGTTTGACAGCCCAACCGATTTGTATTACAGCAATGCCAAGATTGTTAGTCCTGAAATGTTTGCTGAAAACGGGTTCGTGTATGAAGTTGACCGGGTGGTAGAACCGCTGGAAAACGGCATGGAAATTTTATCTGATAAAACATCTCCCAATTCATACAGCGAATACTTGAATCTAGTGAACCAGTTTGCCACAATGGATTACGACCAAACTGCGACCAATAAGCAGGCGGGGGCAGCCCAGGGCTTAAAAGTTGATTCGCTGTTTGATTTAACGTATCCACAGTTGGTTTTCAACATTAACAGCGAAAAGACAAAAGCGCCGGTAGGTTCATCCGGGTTGCCCAGTGATGTAACCATTCGTTATCATCATGGTATTGTGGCCCCGACCAATGAAGCATTCGACCAACTTGTGAACCAATACCTGATTGGTGGGAACAATTGGGGAAGCCTGGAAAATGCTCCGGAAAACATCAAACGCATTATCGCAAATTCAAGCCTGTCGATTAACGCCATTTATCAAACCGACCTGCAAAAAGGGTTTCAGAATGGGGAAACAGATCTGATTACCGTTGATCCATCGACTATCGTCCAGAAGCAATATGGTAGTAACTGTACTTTTATTGGGGTGAACAAGCCAATTATTCCACGCGCGTTCAGCAGTGTTACCGGACCAGTTTATACCCGGAAAGGTTTTTCGAAGGTGATGTTTGCTATCGAAAAATCAGGATTGCTGACAGCTTTAAAACGTAAAGATGCCAATTATTCATTTTTTGTTGAGTCGGATGCCAACACTTCGATTGACTCTTCTTTCGTATATGATTCTTTCAGGGATGCCTTCTCTGCGATAACCCTTTATCCGGCCATAAAAAAAACACCCCTTTCAGTGAATGATTTACGCTTGTTGCTTTTGAACCAGATTGCAGTAGATCAGCCACAGGGAATTGCCCGGAAGGAATTCATTAAGAATTTGGCAGGTAATTATCTGGTTTTTAATAATGTTACCAAAGAGGTGAAAGGTACAGCCCAAACGGTTTATGGCTACCGGGGCGTCACGCCCATGGTTGATATTCCGCGACTGATCAGTAACAATGCCGATAATGGTTCAACATACGAAGTTGACAACTGGTTTAGTTTTGCTTCAAATGACCTTTACACAACCATTTCGACCAGCTATCCAAAATTTCAAAGCTTGTTGAAAAAAGCCGGGCTTACCCTGGATAAATTGTCTAAGTACAGTTTTATTTCTGACAACCAGAACTATACGGTTTTTGTTCCCAGCGATTCGGTTTTAAATGTTACCAATACGAGCGCCATGACGACAAAGCAACTTCAGGATTTCGTGATGCTGCATTTTGTTCAGGGCACACTGATTTTTACCGATGGGAAGGCGCCGGAGGGCTACTATGAAACGGCCCGGGTTGATGAAAGCTCAACTCCATATACAACCGTATATACTAAAATTCATATCATACCGGGAGTTGATAAAATTACCATTCCTTCCAAAACCGGAGATCCTGCCGTTGTTGTTAATGAAACGGACAAAACTAATGTTAATGGCACACCCAAAACAAATTTTCTTACTGCCCGAAATTTAAGTACAACCGGAACAGAAGCCTACACCAATACTGTGAACAACGGGGTAGTACATGAAATTAATCAGGTTATACTGAAAGATATTGTTGATACAAAATAGTCAACCAGCTAATTTAGAATATTTTAAACCTAAGGTTTTTGAACTCATGAAAAAAATCAAAAAAACCATAATTCTGATTCTTATTCTTTTCAGTTTTGTCGGAGCATTTTCCCAGACCAAAACGACTATTCGCGGGAAGGTTGTTGATCAGAAGGATCGTTCGGCGATTGTTGGCGCAACCATCGTTGAATCGGATAAAACCAACCGTGTGGTTAACGGTACCATCACAGATGCTGACGGAAACTTTGTTTATCAAATGAAGAACCCTGCAAACACCCTGAAAGTTAGTGTGATTGGTTATCAGTCGAAGGAATTCAAGCCAAATCCCTTGAAACCGGTAACCATTGAATTAACTTCTTCGGATGTTCAACTGGATCAGGTAACCATTACTGCAAAAACGAAGTCGGACAATCAGTTGACTAATATTGATGAACGTGACAACGCTTCGTCGCGTGTGAAGATCGACCTGATGCAAATGAAAGACCAGGGAATTACCTCAGCAGCCGATGCCCTTCAGGGAAAAGTTGCCGGTATGGATATTATCAGCGCTTCGGGTGACCCAGGTTCAGGCTCACAAATTGTTATCCGTGGGTTGAGTTCCATGGGAAACAATAAACCATTGATCGTTATCGACGGTATTATCCAGGACAATATTCCTTCAAACTTTAACCTGAGCTCGGCCAATACCGAAGACATCAGTAACCTGATCAACATCGCCCTTCAGGATATTAAATCCATTGAAGTTTTAAAAGATGCGGCTTCTACGGCTATCTACGGTTCGAGAGGGGCTGACGGCGTTTTGCTCATCGAAACCAATCGCGGGCGAATGGGGAAAGTCCAGTTCGATTACCAGTATAAAAGCAGTATCAACTTCCAGCCACCAGCTATCCCGATGTTGAATGGTGATGAATATACCATGTTGCAGCTCGAAGAATGGCACAACAGCAAGGGCGTTTACACCGTTCCTCCTGAAATTGCTTACAACAAAGATTTTGTTGACTTCTACAACTATTCGGCCAATACCGACTGGCTGGGTGCAATTACGCACACTGCGGTTACCAACGACCATTATTTCAAAGTATCGGGTGGGGGTGAGAAAACCCGATATTTTACTTCATTCAGTTATGTTGATGAGGGTGGTACAACAATCAACACCGGGGCAAAACGTTTCTCAACCCGTGTGAATCTTGATTATTTCCTTTCTAAAAAACTGCTGTTTACCGTGCAGTTTGACTATACGAACAACCAAATTAACGGTAACCTGAGTATTAATGGACAGAATATCCGCCAGATGGCTTACCTGAAGGCTCCAAACATGAGCATTTGGAAACACGATGCCGATGGAAAACTGACAGGTGAATATTTTACCCCAATTAACAGTTATCAGGGCGATGGATATAGCTATTTTAACCCTGTGGCAGTAGCAAAACTGGGTAAAATGGATGAATCTGACAACAGGTTGGAAAACACTTTTCGCTTGAAATACAGTATTTTAGACTGGTTGGTATTTCGGGAAACTGTTTCGTTTCAATATTCAGGTACCAAAAGTTATAATTTCCTGCCTTACAATGCCATCGGATCTGATTGGCTTGCCTGGACTGTGAATAAAGCTGAAGAAAGCAATAATTTGTTCAACGCCTTTAAAACAGAAACCATGCTGTCGTTTGATATCCCGGTTAAGAACAAAGACCATATGGTTTCAGGTGCTGCTTCCTGGTCAACAAACCAGTCGGCTTACGAATGGATGAATATCCAGAGCAATAAAGCGCCAACCACGAGCATCCAGGATCCGGCCATTGGTGGGCAGATTAACTGGATGGGTTCGGGTACAGGTAAAAACCGCGATTTGGGAGCTTTGTTAAACATGAATTATAAATACAAGGACAAATACATGGTCCAAACGATTTTACGGGCCGATGCCAACGCTGCGTTTGGTGCGAATAATCATTGGGGGCTATTTAAGGGTGTTTCTGCTGCATGGCGCTTTTCGAGCGAACCATTTCTTGATGGTGCAAAAGGATGGCTGGGTGAGTCGAAGCTTAAAGCCAGTTGGGGCCTTTCGGGACGCGCGCCCAGCGATCCGTATGCCCGTTATGCAACCTATGGAACAACTTCAGCCGGAAGTTACATTACCAACCCGGCCATTGTGCCGAACACTATTCAATTGGATAACCTAAAATGGGAATCTGTTTCGCAAACCGATTTTGGTTGGGAAATTAACTTGTTCAAAGATCGTTTATTCTTTTCGGGAGACCTTTATAGAAAGATGACTACTAACATTTTATTTACTAATTACAATATTCCTACTTCTTCGGGGTTCAATCAACTGGCCTTCCTGAATGGTGGAGAGATTAAAAACACGGGCTGGGAGTTGTCGTTTAACTACAAAGTGGTTCAAACCAAAGATTGGCTGGTTTCTTTGGACTTTAATACCTCCCAAAATATCAATTCCTTTGTCAAACTTCCGGATAATTACAATCCCGAACTTTCAACCATCGGTAACGGTTCATACCCCAACAAGCTTGTTGCTGGTCAGCCAATCGGATCGTTCTTCGGGTTTAAATACCTGGGCGTTTTTGCAAGCGATGCCGATGCCATGGCCAAGGATGCTCTCGGAAATACCCTTTACGACAGCAAACATAACCCAATTCCGTTAAATTATAATGGAACTTACACCTTCAGAGGTGGTGATGCCCATTATGCCGACTTAAACCACGACGGAAAAATCGATTTGAACGACGTAACATATATTGGCGACTCAAACCCCTTATTGGTTGGAGGTTTTGGAAGTACGTTCCGTTACAAACACTGGACCCTTTCATTAAATTTCTACTACCGTGTTGGGTATGATATTCTAAATATGATTGCTATGCAAACCCAGGGATTGGGAAGTACCAGTGGATCTGATAATGGAAAGAACAATCAGAGCAAGGCTGTTCTAAGCCGCTGGAGGGTTCAGGGACAGAATTACCCGGGATTGTTGCCGCGAGCCTATATCGATAACCCGGCCAACAACCTTGGATCTGACCGATATGTAGAAAAAGGGGATTTTATGAGGTTAAATAACGTGACATTTGGTTACCAGTTTAGTCAGGAGCTTTGCCGCAAGTTGGGTTTGCAAAGTGCCAGTGTCAACGCAAGTGCCAGAAAGTTATTTACACTAACTAATTATTCAGGGCAGGATCCTGAAGTTGGGCAAAATGCGGCTGACCCTTTCAATGTAGGTCGTGATTATGCAAACACACCTCCTCCTAAAGTATTAACCATTAGTCTTGCAGTAGGATTTTAATTCAGTCAACTATGAAAAAGATATTTAAAATACGTTTTATTCTGGTTTTACTTGCCCTAATGATGCAATTTTCCTGTTCCAAATGGCTGGAACTGATTCCTCCTAACGGATTGGTCCGTCAGGAATTCTGGAAAACGAAGGAAGATGTGGAAGCAGTCCTGATGGGATCTTATCAATCTTTTGCGTCAATGAACGGTTCGTTGTTTACCTATGGCGAAGCACGTGGCGACATGGTCAAAGCCGACAATAACCTGGGCCAAAACGAACGCAACCTGATGGCTGGTAATATTTATCCCGACAATGGTTTATGCGACTGGTCGGGTTTTTACAAGGTTATTAACTATTGCAACGATGTGCTGAAAAATGCCCCTGAAGTTCAAAAGATTGACAACACCTTTACCGATTTCCAATTAAAAGGGTTCATGGCAGAAGCAATCTGGATGAGGAGCCTGGCCTACTTTTATTTGGTGCGGATTTATAAAGATGTACCCATGATTCTCGAACCTTCAGAAAGCGATGCGGTTGATTTCTACCAGCCTGCAACCAGTGGTGATGTTATTTTGGCCCAAATGATGAAAGACCTTACCGAATACAGGCCCTATGCAACCGATGGTTATAAAACACTTGCAGAAATTAAAGGACGTGCCACAAAAGGCGCATTCGATGCACTGATGGCCGATATTTCACTCTGGAATTTTGATTACACCAATTGCATTACCTATTGCGACCGATTACTTGGCAATACCAATTTTACCCTATTGCCTGGTCAGCGTTGGTTCGAGCTGTATTATCCCGGAAATTCACTGGAAGGTATTTTTGAATTCCAATTTAACGATAAATATCAACAAAATAATGCAATGTGGGATTTGACCAGTCAAACCAGCTACAACTACGATCCCAGCGATTATGCCGATCAATTGTTTGCCCGCAAATATGCTGTTGAGTTAATCCGTGGCGAAGATGCATCCATTACCAAGATCAGCGAAAATTACTATCTGATCTGGAAATATGTTGGACGTGCCCCTGATGGTAAAACGCTTCGGACGGGAACTGATCAGCATAGCTGTAACTGGATTGTTTACCGGTTGGCCGAAATCTACCTGATGAAAGCCGAAGCCTTATCACAACTTGGCCGTTACAGTGAAGCGCTTGACCTGATCAATACAATCAGGAACAGGGCAGGTGTAGTTCCAATCTCGTTGGGCAATTCAGCCATTGCTTTTGAAGATGCCATTTTGAATGAACGCTCCCTGGAGCTGGCTTTCGAAGGCAAACGATGGTTCGACCTGCTCCGCATGGGACGCCGGAACAATTATGCGAGAAAAGCTAAACTGATAGATTACATCATTCAGAATGTGCCTTCAACACAGAAACGGATCCTGGCCGCAAAACTTACAAACCCAATGGGTTGGTACCTACCGATCGCTAAAAGTGAAATTGAGCGAAACAAGAATCTGGTTCAAAATCCATATTATAAATTTTAACCATGCAAAGAACATTCATATTATTTGGGTTACTCCTCATGCTGTTTACCCAATATTCATGTCAAAAGACTCCGGTTGCTGTTACTTTTAAGGACGTTATAAGTTCTTCGATATACGATTACGTGGTTCAGCACAAAGCCGATTATTCCAGTTTCCTGGCTATAATGGAAAAAGGCGGGATTGATAAGACACTGAGCGCATACAATCCAAACGGGACCAATTATACTTTGTTCCTTCCAACTAACGATGCAGTGAATAGTTTCCTGAAGACCAGTACCCAGTACCACACGTTGGATGATATCCTGAACGATCAGACCTTTGTTCAAGCCCTGTCACGCATTCATGTGTTAAATATGGGAGTTACCACTTATGATTTCCCTTTCGGAACCTTTTCGGAGCAAACACTTTCTGGCGACTTCCTGAATGTAAATTTCATTTTGGGGAAAGACACCACTTATTACAACATTAATAACCAGGCAAAAGTTACTGTCGCGAATATTAAGTTGTCAAATGGCTATGTTCAAGTAATCGGTGGAATGTTACAACCCATTACGATGAACAGTTATGCCTGGTTAAAAACTCATCCGGGCTATTCAATTCTATTGTCGGCCATCGATGCTACCGGAATAAATAAAACGATTGATGTGGACATGAAATTGAAAGGTCAGACGCTTAACCCTTTCACCATGTTGGTCGAGCCAGATTCCATTTATAATAAAAAGAATATTAAATCATTAAGCGACCTTGAAAATGTGATTAGTCCCGGTCAAACGGATTATACCAACCCTTCCAATCCATTAAACTTGTTTGTCGGTTATCACATCCTGACCGAGAGCAAATTCCTCAATAATTTGCAGGGTGTTGCGACCAACTACAATACTTTTGCTGATATTCCGCTAACCATCAATGGTATGGGTTTGGATATCATCATAAACAGGGGCAAGGAAATTTTTGATACAATAATTGTTAAAAAGGATACTACCATTATTGATTACGTGGGTATCAATTACGATGCGAGTAACGTGATTACGCAGAGTGGTGCTATTCATTTTATCAATCAGATTCTTAAACCACAAATTCCGACACGGGCCATCGAAACCTACGAATTTTGGGAAGAACAGGCTTTGATACCTTACCGGATAAAAGGAGGTTCTTACCTGATTGACGACCCGAGTATTTTGAAATATGTAACCTGGTCAGGGGCTGATTTATACTATGTAAAATCTACCGATCCGGCAGAAACGGCCTGGAGTAAAGACTATATGCTGATCACTGGTGACTTTACCATATCGTACCAGATACCGAAGATCATTCAGGGGAAATACAATGTTTTTCTGGGTGCTAACGCATACAGTTCAGCCAACGCCCTGGTCGAACTTTACGTGGACGGAATTAAGCTGGGTGGCTTGATTGACCTGACTACAGGGGGTAATGCTTCTTATCCTTACGTCGCCTATAATGTTGGGGCTATTGACTTTAAGAAATATGATTCTCATGTCATAACCGTCAAATCGCTGATTCCCGGGCGATTTATTTGGGATTACATCAGATTTGAACCTATTTAAACAATTGATATAATGAGACCTAAAATTGGCATACTATTCATAGTTTTGATCTTCGCAGCATTTGGGTGTTCCAAAACCTGGGATGATCACTATAATAAAAAACCCCAAACAATTAATACCAACGTTTGGGCAGCAATCCAGGGCAGGAGCGAACTGTCGAGCTTTGTAGCATTGATGAAAAAATACAATTACGACACGCTCTTTGCATCAAGCAATACGTACACCATTTTTGCCCCCGATAATGCGGCAATGGATAAAATATTGCAAACGCAAACTTTGGGAGTAACAAATATTAATTATTTGATATCCAGATATTTAATTCAACCATCAGACATTCAGGGTACCAAAAAATTACAAACACTGGAACAAAAATTTGCAACGTTTGAGAATGTAGGTGGCAAAACAACTTTTGATGGAGTACCCTTGAATTATGAGAGTCCGCTCTACCTCAATGGCAAGTTTTTTACGATGAGCGACATGGCCCTGCCAAAAATGAACCTCTATGAATACTTTAAGGTTGATGCCCCATCCCTCAAAAGTTATATTGATTCGAAAGATTCTATTATTTTGGATCAGGCAAAAAGCCGCCCAATAGGGTTCGATAAAAATGGAAATACAATTTACGACACCGTTTCCATTAAAGTGAATTTGTTTGAGTTGCAGTATTTTGCAGTTTCGAAAGAATACCGTGCATGGACCGCAACTTTTGTTTATCCCAAACTGAATACTTACCAGAATGCCTTGGATGAAATGGCACAAAAACTAGGTGGAAACTTTCATTCATACAGCGACATCCCGGCTAAATGGCAGAAAGAGATTTTAATCCCATTTCTTGTGAACCACGGTACTTTCCTGAATTCATTGGATCCATCCGAATTTAAGCCAGTGAGGATCAAAAATAAAAGGCAGGTTAATAATATGATAAATATTATGGGTGACAGTATTGTTGCAGATTATGTACCAACCGATAAAACGTTGTGCAGTAATGGTGTGGCATACGATTATGCCAAGTTTTCAGTTCCCGATTCGTTGTTTAGCGGAACTGAAAAATTCGAGGGCGAATGGTTGGCAAGGCCTACCGGTGCTAACAAATATGTTTGGCGAAGTAGCGTAACTGTAAGCAGTTCATCTAATTTTGCAGTGACAAATAGTTACATTAAAGGTTTGTCAAACGATTCTATCCTGATTGATAATTTTACCAAAGGATATACCGGAACTTTTTCTCTTCAGTTTAATGCCAAAAACCTATTTCCACGCAGGTACCGGATGGTGGTTACTACTCACATGGATATTGGTGGTATTTATGACATATATGTGAATGATGTGCTGGTAAAAACGTTTGACTATTACGACTACGTCAAATCCAGGGGAAATATCAAAAGTGTTACAGGGGCAACATTTGTTCCTTTTGGACGATACAACAAGTTCGACTGTTATCTGGATAATATTACTGACTATGGCCGGCCAAAAATCCGGTTCGAATACAAGGGGCCGAGTACGATGGTTCCTGGGAACGGACTTGCCATTGATGTAATCGAATTTATACCGGTTACAAATTAAACCGATTAAACAACTAACCAAATCTGATTATCGGAGGAATAAACGAAATCTAATTTTTACGCATGAAACGAGCATTTAATATAATAGGCAAAAATAACCCGGCAAAGAGCGGTTCAAAAATGCATGACATTCAAAACAATAGCGTAAGTACTGATATGAACAAACTATTCCGGCCGAAAATTCTGGTCTCAATCTTTAATATGAAAATTGATACAATGATTAATAAACTATTTACCGTTGCACCCTGGAAAAGAGTTGCACTGATAGTTCCTGTGCTGCTTTTAGGTTTATACTCATCGAATGCACAAAATGCCATTCCGAATGACTCTATCGTTGTGAAAGGGGTAGTTGTTTCAGGAACCAACACACCCCTGTCGAATATTACCATCAGTATTGAAGGGTCGCGCCAATTGCCGGTAGTTACTAACGATGCAGGTGAATTTACCATCAAGTCAAAATCTGGCAACAACTGGTTGCTCTTTTCTCCGGTTAACACTTATAAAAATAAAAGAGTATTCCTGAACAACCGGAAATCATTAAAAATTTTCCTGACTACAACCGACCTTGCTGCCGGCGACGATCAGTTAACCATCATGGCCCAGACCCGGAGCAAAAAAGATATGGTATCGTCGTTTTACGATATGGAAACATCCGGAGATTATAAGACTTCGGCCTTGTTTGTTGATCAGTTAATGCAGGGCCGGGTTGCCGGAGTAAATGTGATCCGTAAAGATGGTGGGCCTGGATCAGGGGCCGTCACTTTTCTGAGAGGGATCAACTCCGTTAATACAAACAACCAACCTTTGTATATTGTCGATGGTGTCCCGATCGAGAACCCAACGATATTTGGATCGAACCTGGAAGGTTATTCTTACGATCCGCTTGGGGTAGTTAATTTGCTCGATGTTTCAAAGCTGACGGTAGTGAAAGATCCTACCATTACTGCAGCTTATGGATCTAAAGCTTCTAACGGTGCGATATTCATCGAAACGCTTGATCCAAGCGCCACACAAACTTCTATCGATGTGGATTTACGTTCAGGCTATTCGCTTGCCCCTTCAAACCAAATACCACAGTTAGATGCCACACAGCACAAAACCTTGGCCAACGAAGTATTGTTCTCATCTGGATTAACTGAAGAAGCCATTGCCGCTGAGTATCCGAATTTGTTCCTGACCCCAAAAAGTTCAAGATATATCGATTATCAGCACAATACCAACTGGCAGGACCAGATTTTTGCCAATTCAATGTTCTCCAACGTGAACCTTAAGGTAAAAGGGGGCGACGCCATTGCCCGTTACGGGCTTTCATTTGGTTATACCACCAGCAACGGGATCATAAAAACTACCGGCTACGACAGCTATAACCTGAGGTTCGTCAGCAGGTTGAATATTTTTACCTGGTTGAGGATGAACGCTAATGTTGCGATGAATTACAGTACTTCAAACCTGAAAGAATCGGGAAAGGTGAATCAAACAAGCCCTATCCTGGCAGCATTAAGCAAGTCGCCTATGCTGAACCCTTATCAATATGACCTGAATGGCAAAATGCTGACCGCGCTCACTGAAGTTGATGAACTTGGGGTTAGTAACCCACTTGCCATCATTGATAATTATAAAGCTTCGAACAGCAATTACCACTTTGTTTCGACCATGGGATTTGAAGCCACCCTAAGAAAGGACCTGATGCTGAACACTAATTTCAGTCTGACTTACAATGCCATGAAAGAGTCGATCTTTATGCCAAATCACGGGATGGCTCATTATTACAACAACGAAGCCTGGAATGTGGCCAAGGCAACAAACAATGACCTGATAACCATTTTCAACAACACCTACCTGACCTATAAAAAAGTACTAAATGGCGTTCATAACTTCAATTCGACGACAGGTTTAAATTTCCAGACCAATAAATATCAGCTTGATTGGGGATTGACCATGAACTCGCAACTGAACGACCAGTACCAGACACTCGGTGATGGTCAAAATAACCTTCGTCAGTCTGGTGGTGCTAACCGTACCTGGAACTGGTTGTCGTTTTACGAAAAATTCAATTATATTTATAAAGACAAATACCTTGCAACCGCTACGGTTTCACTTGATGGTTCATCGAGGGTAGGCGATAATGCGATTCATACCATTAAAATCGGGACGAATCCTTTTGGTTTATTTTATTCCGGCGGTTTGGGATGGCGATTATCAAGCGAACCCTTTTTGAAAAACCTGGGTTGGCTCGATGAATTGAAGATCAGGGCATTGTACGGAAAATCAGGAAATGACGACATTGGCGAATCTAGTGCCTCCAATTATTACCAGGCTATCCGGTTTCGCGAAACTGTTGGCCTTTACCCGGCAATAATTCCAAACGACCAGCTTAGCTATGAAAATGTATCACAGTTGACAACTGGCGCCGACATTGCCCTGTGGGGAAACCGCGTACGGGCCTCTGTCGATGTTTTCAAATCGACTACTACCGATATGCTCATGATGGTCCCCATGCAATCGTACCTGGGTTACAGTTTCCGTCCTGAAAATGCCGGAAGTATGGAGAACTCCGGAGTTGAACTGAGCGCTTCTTTCCGGATTGTTGACGGGAAAGCATTTAAATGGGATTTGAATGCCAATTTAACCCAGTTGAAAAATAAGATTACCAAGCTTCAAGGCGACAAACTGATTACCCAGATTCAGGGAGGAGAGGTTGTGAACCAGGTTGGAGCTCCTGCTAATAGTTTTTACGGATATGTTTATCAAGGTGTTTATTCCTCGACTGACGAAGCAAATGCTGCAAACCTGGTGAACGATAAACTTGTAAAATATACCGCTGGAGATGCTAAGTTTGCCGATATCTCAGGACCAAATGGAAAACCTGATGGCATTATTAACCAGTATGACAAGACAACTCTCGGTTCATCAATGCCTAAACTTTATGGTGGACTGGAAAATACATTTACCTACAAACGTTGGACATTCGATGCCCTCCTCAATTTTGTTTCCGGGAACAGTGTTTTTAACTATATCAGGTACAAAAACGAATCGATGACCGGCCTTGAAAATCAAAGCGCAAATGTGCTGAACAGATGGCAATATGAAGGCCAGGTTACCAATGTGCCCCGTGCCCTGATGAATGACCCGGTTGGGAACTCCGCCTTTTCTTCGCGCTGGATTGAAGATGGATCTTATCTAAGGATCCAGAATGTATCGTTGAGCTATAAAATCCCGAACAAATGGCTCCAGTTCCGGAATGCTGAATTTTATGTGTCAGCTAACAATATCCTGACCTTTACGAAATACCTGGGATATGATCCTGAATTTGCTACTTCCTATTCACATGCAGAACAAGGCGTCGATTACGGACAAACGCCACAACCGCGCCAGTTCATCATTGGAATTAAACTTGGATTATAAAATTTATTAAATAGACATCATGCTTAAAAATCTGAAATATTCCGGCATAACTATTTTCCTGCTGATAGCTTTGGCATTTCCCTCCTGTAATACCTTACTTAATCCAAAGCAGGACTTGAATGTGACTCAGGATCAATTATTCAAAGACTATTATGAATACCGGGCCATTGATATGGGGCTTTATGGACTTCAGCAAAAGCTTGTAGAACAACTGGTCGTTTTGGGCGAGTTGCGCGGCGATTTGCTTACCGTAACACCAAATGCCGATGCCGACCTGATGGAGATCTATAACTTCCAGGTTTCGAAAACCAACAAGTATGCCGACCCAACTAATTTTTATACGTTGATTTCGGCCTGTAACAGTTTTATACACCAACTTAAAACAAGGCATCCTGAAGTTTTGGATAAGTCGGTTGCCGTTACCAATTACGATAAATTATATGGCGAAGCGCTTTGTATGCGAGCTTGGGCTTACTATAATGCAGTCCGTATTTACGGCAAGGTACCGGTAATTTACGAATCGTTGACATCGGTTGGTGAAATTCAGGATTATGTGAATTCTTCTTCAACTTATATCGACAAGGTTAATATTGTTTATGGCGCTGACGGGTTCCACAATGATACAACAAAAAATGTCCCCATTACTTTGACCAAACAATACTACGATCAGGATATGGTCACGAAGGTATTCACCCAGCAGCTCGAAAATGATATTAAAGTTGTTGATGGCGTACCTGCCGTTGGGGTAAATAATTACATGGACAACAACGATCAAACCTGGGAGGTTACCATTTGGAATACTTTTGCATGGCATGCCTTGCTGGGACAAATGTACTTAGATATGGGAGATTTCACACAGTCGGCAAAGCATCTAAATGCCATTGCTTTTGTTACGTCAACCAATTACCGGTATGAGCTCGATAAAACTTTTTCAAATGCACAGTGGCGAAATATTTTTACAGGAATCGACAACCGTGAACACATATTTACACTCTGGTTTAATAAAGCGAACCAACAGCAAAACGATTTCCAAAATTTGTTTGAACCATTCGGCCCACACCAGTATATGCTGAAACCGACTAAAGCGGCTATCGATTTATGGGAAACTACCTGGCGTGGATATAATATGATTGTGAACCAGGCCAAACCTGAGCTGACCATATTGGATCCGAACCGGCGGGGCACTCCAAGCGATTTCTACCGTGGGTACGGAACATCTTATTTGTATGCCAAAAATGGAGTGGCGCTTACTTCTGATCAGTACTTGCAAATGCTTCAATTTAAAATGAACAATGACGTCCGCAGTTATACCTCCATGATGGATGGTATGGATACCATTGTTTATAAATATTCAATCAATAAAAACATTTACGACCAAGATGCCAACTTCATTGTGTACCGCGCCGGAGGGATACAACTTTGGCTGGCCGAAATATATACCTGGTGGGCATTTGAACGGAATGGCATAATCTCAACCTTTACTACAAATGCTGTAAATATTGTGAACGACGGTAGTAATTACGACGTTTTGGTAAGCCGAAGCCAGCTTGGGATTCGTGGGCGTGTAGGATTTAATTACGGCCCTTATGACGGGATACAGGTTGGAAATATCAATTATATGCACAATCCTTACACCAACGAGGTTACCGGATATACCGACCTTACCGGTAATTTACATGCGAAACAGTTGTACCTCGAAGAACTTATTCTTGACGAACGTGCCCGTGAACTGGCTTATGAGGGAGAACGTTTCTACGATTTGATGCGAGTGGCCAAGCGCCGGAACGACCCATCGTTCCTTGCTGCAAAAGTTTCAGCAAAATACCCGGCAAGCATGCGTCAGGCTATTTATACCAAATTGTTGGACGAAAAGAACTGGTACATCAACATGTTTGACCAATAGAATGGTTTAATAGATAAAAAAAAATTGGTAATCTGATGTTTCGGGTTACCAATTTTTTTTTAAGACGTACCTTACCAGGTTCAGAATGTAATGATTTTACTTTTTCTTATGTCGAAGCTGGAGTAAATAATCCATCATTCTTTTATAAAATAGTTTTACGCCAAGTTGTTGATATAGATGGTAGTAAAATCTCGGCTTTTGCATCAATGGTATTTTCTGAACATCTCTGTTCATTTGTTCCCTAAGCTGAATTAATTCATTGTCGGAGAAATCGGTAAGGTTCACCACAAAATCGCTGACATCGCCCAAGGTTTCCAGAAAATTATCTAAGTTATGGTATTTCAGAAGTACTTTATCCTCGACCAGAGAATATAATTGAGTTCCGGGATACGGGGTTGTAAAGAAAAATGAGGTTGGGATTAAGTGTTTTCTGCAAAAAGAAACGGTTTCTCTTATTGTTTCTTTTGTTTCTCCGATGTACCCACACATAAAAGTTGTTCCACAAATCAGACCTGCCTTCCTAACCATTTTTATTGCGCGTTCAGCTTGCTCAACGGTTTCCTTTTTATTCATCAAATCCAGAATTTTTTGACTGCCGCTTTCAATTCCAAATCCAATCCGGTAGCAACCTGTCTCTTTCATGAGTTTTAATAGGTTTTTTTCGACCAGGCTGACCCGGGCATAACAAGACCATGTAATCTTAATTTTTTCACGTTTTAAAGCTTCACAAAATTCTATAACTCGCTTTGAATTAATTGTAAACGTTTCGTCAATGAAGATAAATGAACGAACCTGATAATTCGTAATGAAAAACTTCAATTCATCAATTACGTTTTCAATCGATCTATATCTGACCCCTTTGGAAAAAATATGATAACAATAATTGCAATTGAAGGGACACCCCCTGGACGTAATGATATTCATTTCAAGTTGACGCCCCAGTATCCTTGAATGACTTTGGTTCATCAAATAAAGCTCCATCGGGAAAAGATGATAGGCTGGAATTGGTACTTCATCTAAATCTTTAATTAACTCCCTTTTAGGATTAACTATGATATTTTCCCCTTCATCTTTATATGCTAAACCTTTAATTCCCGACAAATCTTTGTGGGCATTAATCGCTTCCAATAATTCAACGATGGTAATTTCGCCTTCGGCAATAACCGCATAATCTGCAACGGTTGCGCTTAACAAAATCTCAGGATTTTCGGTAACAACACCTCCGCCAACTACTATTTTGGCATCCGGGAAAATTGATTTGATTTCGGGAATTACCCACTTCAGATATTTATAGGTCGTAATAAGTCCTCCTATACCAACTATGTCCGGGCTGAATTTTTTAAGATTTGACAGGACCTGATCTTTTGAAAATCTTAAGGCGTTGATATCAAAAACCTCGACTTCATATCGCTTTTCTAATAATATGCTGGCAATAATACCAAGTCCAATAGGGAAATTTATTGGTTTCGCATTTTCTCGTATTGGTGGATTTATTAATAAAACTTTCATTATTCAATTTTTATGTAAGTAAATCTGATCGTGAAAAATTCTCTTGACTTAAATTTTTCCGGTATAAAAGCACCTATTTTTCAAAGCCTAAATTAAAGTATTTTGTTTTAATGAAATGCTGTTTTGACCCCTAATTCATTATAATTCTGAAAAAGTATAATTTATGTTTTGGTTTATTTCCAACTGTTTATCAGTTTGTTTGTGTTCTTTTTGCATGAATCTTCAAGTTTTCATGTTTCCCGGATGAAAAGAACTGGTAAATTAACAGGTTCGACCTCCAGATTTTTTAATGGATAAATATTGGTTGGTAATCTGATTTTTTTTAGGGTTACCAATATTTTTTACCTAAATTGTGACCTGAAAACTAACAGATTAACCAATGAAACGACATTTAAAATTTTTAATTTTTCTGAGTTTCCTTCATAGTTTCTTATCCCTTTCAGCACAAACACCTTTTTCTAAGGGAGTTAACCTGACCAATTGGTTTCAGGCTGATAATGCCCGTCAAATTCAGTTTACCAAATACACCAAAGACGATTTTATCCACATAAAAAGTCTGGGATGCGATGTGATCAGACTACCCATTAATCTGAACTACATGACGAATGGCGCTCCGGATTATGTGATCGATCCGTTATTTTTTGAATTTCTGGATCAGGCAGTGGACTGGGCAGAAGAATTACAGCTCAATTTGTTGCTCGACAACCACTCGTTCGACCCAAATGTCGATACCCAACCATCCATCGAAGGCATTCTACTGAAAGTTTGGCCGCAAATGGCTGAACACTACAAAGACCGGTCGAATTACGTTTTTTACGAAGTATTGAACGAACCTCACGGGATCAGCACCGCTGCCTGGTGCCAGATTCAGCAACACGTGATCGATGCTATTCGCACCATCGACACCAAACACACCATCGTGGTGGGACCTTCAGGATTTAACAGTTACAACGAATTGAAAAACATGCCGGTTTATACCGATAAAAACCTGATATACACCTTCCATTTTTACGATCCGTTCATGTTCACCCATCAGGGAGCAACCTGGACCAGTTACATGCAGGACCTGTCTGGTGTGCCTTTTCCGTACGATGCGACCCGAATGCCGGCCACACCCGCCAGCGCCAAAGGAACCTGGGTCGAAAGTTCGCTGAACAATTACAAGAACGACGGTACAGTAGCGCAGGTCAAGAAATGGCTCGACATTGCTGCGAATTTTAAAACCAGCCGGAATGTGAATTTATATTGTGGCGAATATGGCGTTTATAACCTGAACAGTCCGCCTGCCGACCGGGTTTACTGGTACGGAGTTGTAAGGCAATATTTGGAGGAAAAGGGAATTCCCTGGACAACCTGGGATTACCAGGGCGGATTTGGTTTGTTTAAAAAAGGTTCGAACGAATTGTTTGATTATGATTTGAATACCGATTTGCTCACCAACCTGAACCTGAACGTTCCGGCCCAGAAAGTGTATGTGTTGACTCCTGACAATAAGCCTTTCGATATTTATACCGATTACATAGGTGCTTCCATCATCGATGCCGGTAATGCAGGTGGCGGAATTATTGATTACTATAACACAGCGGCAAATGATGGAAAATATTCCCTATACTGGACTGGTGGCACTCAGTATTCGGGCCCGGCTTTTGCTTTTCGGCCGGCAAAAGATTTGTCGCTTTTGATGGCAAATAACTATGTGCTCGATTTTTGGATCAAAGGCGATACCCCCGGTACCAAATTTCAGGTACGGTTTGTCGATACGAAAACTTCAGACCCGAACGACCACCCCTGGCGCAACAGTTTCGACATCGATGCAAGTAAAGTGAACTGGAACGGAACCTGGCAGCACATCCAAATTCCATTGAAGAGTTTCGCTGAGACCGGTTCGTGGGACAATGCCTGGTTTCCCCCGGTAGGTAAATTCGATTGGAAAGCTGTTGACAGGTTCGAAATTATTTCTGAATTCAATGCACTGGGCAACCAAAAAATCTGGTTCGACGACCTGAAAGTGACCGGATCGCCCATTGCTTCAGCGCCTGAAAATCAGGATGCCGGTGATTTCAAGGCAAAGGTTTTTCCGAACCCGGTCAACGATCATGCACAAATTTCCTATTTTCTTCCTGAAGCGGGTTGGGTCGATGTCAGCCTTTTTGATCTTTCAGGCAAAAAAACAGCGACACTGGCCCACTCACTCGAAACTTCAGGAATGCACCAGGTTGACTGGTTCCCGTTGCAAAATGGCAGGTTGGAAAATCTGGATGGTGTATATATTTGTAAAATTTTTTCTTCTGGAAAAACTGAGGTCCTGAAATTGGTTCTTCAGTAAAATTAATAAGTCAGGAATGAAACGAGCCATGAGAATTACTTCTCACACAGGAGAATGATTCTTGGCGAGTTCCATGTTGCAATTAAAAATCAACTTATAAACAGATGAAACTTTCATGACAAAGCAATTTTGACACACAGGAGGATGAT
>JBBIHV010000015.1:0-7141 GCA_037446835.1 Sunxiuqinia sp.
GAGTGGAAAGACAATGTGCGCAGCGGAATCCTGATGATGCGCCGCCATTTTGCCAAATATTTTCCGACCCTGCCAAACTTCAGGGAACACCGGATTCGTTTGCTTCAGGCTGAAACGTTTGAAGCCGTTCAGGAAGCCTTGAATCTGATTGAAGAACTTTATGGTCCTGTTCGCGTTGATTATGAAAATGTGAGTTTGAAATGAAAAAAATTCGCGCCATACAAATCGGGGCCAATCTTTACAGCCTGTTTGCCGATGAGATCAAATCGGCCAAATACCGGAAACACTACTCCGATGCTTCGTTTTGGGATAAGATGAAACGGTATGCGAAACTGGCTGGGATGAAAGTGGTGTATCCCGCATTGCTGCTGCACTACATGATGAAATCGGATACTATTTCGCTCAAAACCAAGCTGATTTTATCAGCGGCTCTGGGCTATTTCATCTTGCCTGTCGATTTTATTCCTGATTTTGCACCTTTAATCGGATTCGCCGACGACCTGGGCGTTTTGCTTTTGGTACTTCGACAAATGGCGGTTCACATGACTCCTGAAATCCGGAAGAATGCACGGGAACACCTCCACAAATGGCTTGGCGAAACCACTGACGAGCAGTTGAATCTGCTTGATAATGAGTACATGAGCTGATTATTAATTAACGATTGATGAGGGCCAGTGTTCCCAGGACATCGTAAATCCTCATTCGTTAATCGTTCATCTTCGATCTTTTTTTACTTTTGCCCCAAACCAATCATTGATACATGGAATTGCTCTCTTCGCTACATATTTCAGCACTCGAATGGTCTGTAATTATGGTTTGTGGCATGTTGATCGGCATGTCGAAAGTAGGCGTTCCGGGCGTTTCGATGATTGTGGTTCCGGCGCTGGCCTTTATTTTTGGTGCCAAACAATCGACCGGCGTGCTGCTTCCCATCCTGATGATGGCCGATTTGTTTGGAGTGGCTTATTACCGCCGCCATGCAAACTGGAAATATCTGATTAAAGTGTTGCCCTGGGCCGTTGTTGGGTTATTGTTAGCCCTTTGGATTGGTAAAATTGTAAACGACGTACAGTTCAAAAATCTGATCGCCATCCTGGTATTTCTGAGTATCGGGCTAATGTTGTGGCAGGACAAGCGGAAAGGGACTCACTTTTTCCCCGACAAATGGTGGTTTGCAGCCTCAATGGGTGTTCTGGGCGGTTTTGCTACCATGATCGGGAATGTGGCCGGACCGGTTTTTGCCATTTATCTGCTGGCCATGCACCTTCCGAAAAACAGTTTCATCGGCACAGGCGCCTGGTTTTTCATGATCATTAATTTCTCAAAGTTCCCACTTCAGCTTTTTGTCTGGAATAACATAAACCTCAACACATTAACCATCGACCTGATGACTTTGCCAGCCATTGCCCTGGGCGCATTCGTTGGTTTTAAAGTCGTTAAAATTATTCCTGAACATACCTATCGCGGTTTTGTTATTGTCATCACTGCAATTTCTGCCTTCCTGCTATTGCTGTAATTCTTACTTTTGCCTTTTTACTTTTTACTTGAAATATGGAACAACTTAAAACATTTTTCGCCGGAAAATCCATCCAAAAGGTTCTGGATATTGGTACCGGCGCCGGCGATTTCATTAAACTAATCCTTCCGGTATTTCCTGAAGGTACAAAAATTACAGGTATTGATCCGAGCGAAGAAGCGCTGGCAGAAGCCCGTCGTGAAATCGCCTCAGGAAATGTTGAATTTGTCAGGATGGAAGGCGAAAACCTGAAATTCGATGATCAGACTTTCGACGTTATTTGCCTGTCGAATGCCATGCACCACCTGGCCAATCCGGACAAAACACTTGCAGAAATGAAACGAGTCGTAAAAGCCGGAGGTTGGCTGGTGATTGCCGAACTGGTTTCCGACGGGTTGAACGAAGCACAGGAGAACCAAAAGATGCTGCACCATTTCAAAAGCTATGTGGAACGGAAATCAGGAATTACCCACCGCGAAACCTGGAACGAAGCCGGCGTGTTGGAAATCCTTCAGTCAAGCGGCATTCAGCCGGTACTCACTTTCCCGTTCAACCGGATGGCCGGGCCGGTAACCGATCCTGAAAAACTCGAAGTCCGTGTTCAGGCATTTGCCGGGCATTTGGCTGAACTGGAAGGCCAGCCCGAATACACTGACAAAGCCGGTGATTTTGAACAGTTCAAAAAACGGCTACAACTCCACGGGTTTCAGATGGCCCGGCAAATTGTGGCGGTTGGGCAAGTCTGAAAATCATTTGAACTGGTTGGGGCAGCGACTTTTAATTACCGCTATGTTTTCACCACCTGATTTTTTTCAAGATATAAATGCGAAGGTTTTTCTCTTTTTTGCAATGAAGTTTTAATCAAAACGAAGTGAAATTATTTGGTCTATGTGGTTGAATATCTGCATCTTTTTATTAAATTAGCAGATGGTCTTGTTTTAATTAATCGTTTTGTAACATTACTGTAACAGGCTTGTAATTGCATCATTTAATCTTTGTACCGGATTTTTAAAGAAAAAACTAATTTTTATCTTGAGTAAAATGAAAAAAGCAGCAATTACATTTTTAGCAGTATTTTGTATGACGGCTCTCGCAATAGCACAAGAGCCGAAGGATACTTTCACCCCAGGAGGAAGTGCCTCAATGAAAATTTTCACTGATTTCCGTTCGACTTTTTCAAACGGAAAGACTGCCTCGGCATTTGAAGTTTCCAGAGCTTATTTTGGATACGGTTATAATTTCAGTAAAGAATTTTCAGGTAAAGTAAACTTTGACATTGGAGATCCAGGTGTTGGCGGACTTCAAATGACTGCTTACCTGAAAAATGCGTTCCTTCAGTATTCTGCAAAAGGATTTACCGCTAGCCTTGGGTTGATTTCAACCACCCAGTTTGGGACACAGGAAGATTTTTGGGCAAACCGTTACGTACAAAAAACTTTTCAGGATTTAAACGGTATTAACCCAAGCGCCGATTTGGGGTTGGGCCTTGCTTATAAATTTGCCAAATATGTACAAGTGGATGTATCGTTTTACAATGGCGAAGGCTATAAGAAAGTTCAGGCAGACAGCGCCTTTCAAACCGCTTTGGGTTTGACGCTTACCCCGGTAAAAGGGCTGATCGTCCGCGGTTCTACTGACTTTATGTCGAAGAAAAGTGTTACCCAATCGAATACCTGTGCTTTTGTCGGTTATTCAGCATCAAAATATTCTCTTGCTTTTGAGTATAACCACCAGAAAAACCAAAAAATGGTTAATTCGCACGATGTTTCCGGCCCTTCTGTTTACGGCAGCTTTTCTCCATCGAAAAAAGTAAAACTCTATGCCCGTTACGATAAACTTTCGTCAAACACCCTGGCTGGAAAAACAACAGCATGGAATTTAGCCAAAGATGGTTCGCTGATCATTGCCGGGCTGGAATATGCTCCGGTAAAAGGTGTAAAAATATCGCCAAACTTTCAGGGATGGAACCCTGCTGATAGTTCAAAACCAAACAGTTCTTCTTTGATGTTGAATTGTGAGATTAAATTTTAAATTTAAATTTAAACCATAAAAAAATTCCAATGAAAACATTTATTACAATGGTATTGGTATTGACAGTATTTTTTGCTGTCGGAAAGAATTCGAACAATGAAAATTATGTTGAAGCATCATCAGCAGCATCTGATGTATCGTTAAGTGGTGCAGGTTCAACTTTCGCAGCGCCCATTTACAAAGTATTGTTTGACATGTACGCTAAAAAAGCCGGGGTTGAAGTTGCTTACGGAGCAATTGGTTCTGGTGGTGGTATTCGCAGTCTGCACGACAGAGTGGTTGATTTTGCAGGTAGCGATGCTTTTATGACCGATGAAAAAATTAAAGAAATGCCGGCAACCATTGTACACATGCCAACCTGTTTGGGAGCAGTGGTTGTTGCCTACAATTTGCCTGAAGTAAAAACCTTCAAACTCACCAGCGATTTATTGGCAAAAATCTTTCTTGGACAAATTACCAAATGGAATGACCCACAACTGAAAGCCAACAATCCCGGTGTAAATTTCCCAGATCTGGCCATTACAGTTGTGCATCGCTCAGACGGTAGCGGAACAACCGCAATTTTCAGCGACTATCTGAATAAAGTCAGTAAAGAATGGGCCGATAAAGTAGGTGCAGGTTCATCGTTGGAATGGCCGGTTGGTTTAGGTGGAAAAGGAAATCCGGGAGTTGCAGGAACCATCTCTTCCACAAAAGGAGCTCTTGGTTATGTAGGTTCGGAGTATGCCTTTGCTCAAAAAATACAAATGGCAACCCTGAAGAACAGTGCTGGAAATTATATTGAACCCACCATTGCATCGGCCAGTGCTTCTGCAAAAGGTGCATTCCCTGACGATACCCGCGTTATGCTGACCAACTCTTCAGCTCCCGACGCTTATCCAATCTGTGGTTTGACCTGGATTCTAATTTACAAAGAACAAAATTATAACGGACGTTCAAAAGCCCAGGCTTTGGCTATGCTTAAGCTTCTGGACTGGATGCTTACTCCCGAAGCTCAAGCTCAGGCTCCAAAAATTGATTACGCACCTCTACCTGCGGCTGCCATCGTGAAGACTAAAGCAATCCTTCGTTCGGTAACCTTTGATGGGAAACCGCTTCTTTAAAATGTTGAAAAATAAATGAATAGCGATAAGATTACAAAAATAATCCTGCTTTCTGTTTCACTTTTAATATTAATTGTTGCCGGAGGTATGGTGTTTTCTCTAGTAGGAGGCGCCATACCTTCTTTTAAAACATTTGGCTTCGGTTTTATTACTTCATCCGACTGGAACCCCAGAGAAGGAAAAGAGAGCTACGGAGCGCTTCCATTCATTGCCGGAACATTGATCACCTCGTTTACCGCCCTGCTGATCAGTCTTCCGCTTTCTTTTTCCACCTCATTATTTTTGGGCGAATATTACCGGAATACCCGTATTGCAAATGTTCTGGGAACGATGGTCGATTTATTGGCCGGTATCCCTTCTATTGTATATGGTTTGTGGGGCTTTTATGTCCTGCGTCCTTTCCTGATTAGTATTGGATTTGAAAACCAGGGATTTGGCGTCCTTACGGCCAGCCTGGTCCTGGCCATTATGATTATTCCGTATGCAACCTCCCTGAGCAACGAAATTATTTCGATGGTACCCAACGATTTGAAGGAAGCAGCCTATTCGCTGGGATCAACCCGGTTCGAGGTCATTATGCACGTTACGGTTCCGGCCGCACGTTCCGGAATTTTTGCCGGATACATACTGGCTTTCGGAAGGGCTATGGGCGAAACGATGGCCGTTACAATGCTTATCGGAAATTCAAACCAAATTCCAGGCAGCTTGTTTTCAACCGGAAATTCGATGGCATCGGTCATCGCAAACCAATTTGGAGAGGCCGAAGGCCTGAAACTCAGTTCTTTGATTGCAATCGGGCTTCTTCTCTTTGTTATTACCGGAGTCATAAATGGAATCGGGAAGCTGATTATTAAAAAAATGGGATAATGGGAAAGAAAATGAAAGCAATCAGCGAAACAGAAAACATCAGTTTCAGGATCAAAAAAGACCAAATCTTTTTAGGTTTGGTTGTGTTATTCTCTGCTCTAACCGTTTCTCCTATTCTCCTGATTATTTATAAATTAATTGAAAAAGGGTACCGGCAACTCAGTTTTGGTTTCCTGGTCGAAAAAACACCCGACACGATGCAGGCCATGACGGCGCTTACCAACCATGAACTGATCCCCGGCGGTATTGCAAATGGAATTGCAGGAACGCTCCTGATGGTGGCTCTTGCTTCAGTCATTGCCATTCCGGTAGGAATTATTTCAGGCGTTTACCTGTACGAAAATCAGGGCAAACGGCTGGCCAATCTGGTGCGGAATGTGTCTGATATTTTGCAGGGTGTTCCTTCCATCGTGCTGGGGCTCATTTCCTACCTCTGGGTGGTGAAGCATATTACGCATGGGTATTCTGCCCTTGCCGGAAGTGTTTCTCTGTCAATTATGATGTTACCCATGATTGTTCGTTCGACCGAAGAAACGCTGAAGATGATTCCGCAAACCTTGAAAGAAGCCGGATTGGCATTGGGAATTCCATATTGGCGGGTGCTGAGCGGAATACTCATTCCAACCGGATTAAGCGGTTTGACAACGGGGATACTTTTATCCATTTCGAGGGTTATTGGCGAAACTGCCCCTTTGATGCTCACAGCCCTTGGAAGTTCAGTAATAAACCTGAATATTGCAAAGCCAACCAGCGCAATACCCTTGCTGATCTGGGAATTTTACAACGACCCCAACATGGTTGACCTGATTTGGAGCTCGTCACTTTTTCTTATGATTATTGTTCTTACATTTAACCTGATCTCGAAACAGGTTGCAGCAAAACGAAAATAAAACCAAATGAATCCGAATATATTACAGATCAAGGATCCCATTCTATCCATCGAAGATTTGTCGGTGGCTTACGATAAAAACGTGGCGGTAAAGAACGTTTCGGTCGGGATAAAAAAGAATACCGTAACCGCTATAATGGGACCTTCAGGCTGTGGAAAAAGTACTCTTTTGCGTGCCCTCAACCGCATGCACGAACTGTATGAAAATATACACACCACCGGTTCGGTTTTGCTGAACGGCGAAGATATTTTCAAAATGTCGCCCATTAAGCTGCGCCGGAAAACCGGGATGGTCTTCCAGCGGCCAAACCCCTTCCCTACCATGAGTATTTACGACAATGTGATTGCCGGGTACAAACTGAACGGGATCAGTCAGAAAAAGCAGGAACGCGACGAAATTGTGGAACGTTCGCTGAAAGATGTCGCACTTTGGGAGGAGGTGAAAGATTCGCTCACTAAAAAAGGAACTTTCCTGAGTGGGGGCCAGCAACAGCGGCTCTGCATTGCCCGGGCACTGGCTTTTAATCCTGAAATCATTTTGCTCGACGAGCCCACTTCGGCGCTCGACCCGGTGGCCACCTCAAAAATTGAGGATTTACTCATCAAGCTGAAAGAACATTACACTATTATTATGGTGACGCACAACATGTCGCAGGCAGCCCGTATTTCAGATTATTCGCTTTTTATGTACCTTGGCGAATTGGTTGAATACGGCAAAACAAAAAACATGTTTAC
>JBBIHV010000015.1:7241-8982 GCA_037446835.1 Sunxiuqinia sp.
AATTATCAATTACTTAGACCATGTCAGTAAAAAAAGACGAAGCAATAAAAGAAATTCTGGCCGAATACGAATCGTTGGCCAACCTTGTACTCAATCAACTTGATATTCTGGATGGCCTGATTACCAACAGCGACCTGAATATTTCGGACGAACACTACAATAATATACTGGAAAACGAAGACAAAATCGATAAATGGGAAGTCAAGCTCAGCGATAAAATTGTGAATACAATTGTCCTGTACCAGCCTGTTGCCAGCGAAATCCGCCAGTTGATCGCACTTTACCGCATCACCATCAGCCTGGAGCGGATTGGCGATTTGGCAGTGAGCATCACCAATTTTATGAAGAGTATCAAGAGCGAAAAAGTTTATGCCAGCCTTTCCGATTTTATTTCGAACATGATGCTGCTGGGCGTAAAAATGGTCAAAAATGCCATGCTCTCGTTCATTAACAAAGACATTGACCTCGCCGTATGGACCATTAAGAATGAGGCTGTTATGGATGAACTGAACCGAAAGATGCTAAAAAAAGCGATCTCGAAAGCACAGAAAATAGAAGAGAAAAAAGACATTCTGATCAGTTTCATTCAAATTAAAGAAATGGTCTCGAACATCGAACGCATTTCAGACCATGCGGCCAACATTGCCGAAGCTTCGATTTATGCATACGAAGGCAAAGACATCAGGCATCACCGAAAAAGAGAAATGAAAGAAAATTCAAAATCTCCTGACAATGAGTGATTTGTATAAAATACTGGTCGTTGATGATGAAAAGGATTTATGCGAAATCCTTCAGTTCAACCTTTCGAGCGAAGGGTTCGACATTGAAGTGGCCTACTCCGGGGAAGAAGCCCTGAACAAGCCGCTCGAACAATTCGACCTGCTTCTTTTGGATGTGATGATGGGAGGAATGTCGGGCTTTAAACTGGCCGACAAAATCAGGAAGGAACTGGGGTTGTCGGTCCCGATTATCTTTCTCACGGCCCGCGAAACCGAAAACGACATGCTCACCGGCTTCAACGTGGGCGCCGACGATTATTTGTCCAAACCGTTCTCAATTAAGGAACTGGTCGCCCGGATCAGGGCTGTTTTACGCCGCGGCAAAAACGTGGAGGGAAAGCCCAAAGTGATTACGATTGAAGGCATGGAACTCGACCTGAACCGGAAAATGGTAACCATCGACTCTGAACCGGTTTTGCTGACACGCAAAGAATTCGACATTCTGGTCATGCTGGCCTCAAACAAAGGAAAATACCTCAGCCGCCAGGAAATTCTCGACCGCATCTGGAGCGACGATGTGATCGTAACTGAACGGAATGTGGACGTGAACATCGCCCGGCTCCGCAAAAAAATCGGAGATTATGGCAACCATATCAAAGGCCGGTCGGGTTACGGATATTGTTTTGAAAGCTAGGGGAACCAGAAAAAAGTCATCAGGAAAAAGAATAAACAATTTTAGATTGACAATTTCTGGGTTCCTAATTCGATAATTTATTTTTAAGAATCACTTTAATTACCCAGTTCATGATTGTACCGCGCACATTTCGCCGACGAATATTCATCAATTTCTTCATCGTATTTTCGATATTTACGTTCGCTGTCTTAGCCTATCAGTACGACCGGGAAAAGAATTACCGCACAGGCCAGCTCGAAAACACCCTCGATAACATTTCGGAGGTAACCCACCGATACATCGTGCATAAAAAGATTTTCGAATCGGGCGACTTCAAATCGCTCGATAC
>JBBIHV010000015.1:9082-36910 GCA_037446835.1 Sunxiuqinia sp.
GTTTACAATGTTGACATTGTCAATTTCCTGAAAACACAGCGTATATTCCTGGTTTTCATTTCATTGCTCTTGATCCTGATGTGGTTCCTGCTCAACCTGACCACCCGAAGGCTCAGCGAATTCATTACCAAACTAAAAGATTTTGCCCTGAAAGCCGGACAAAATGAAGACATTTCGAAGATGGACATCAATTTTAAGGATGATGAACTGGGTGTTATCCGCAGACAAATCATCCAGATTTACGACAACCTGAAAACCACAAAAGACGAGCTGACCGGCGAACGCGAAAAATTATTCGGCCATTTGCAGGTTCTGAAAGAAGGCATCTCGATTTTTTCTCCTGAAAAGCATAAAATTCTGGCCAACAGTCATTTCATCCAGTTTATTAATGTCATTTCCGATAAATCGACCATTTCGGCCGAGCTGATTTTCTCGATTCCCGAATTCCGGAAAGTGGTTGAATTTGTTGACCAATTCCAGAAAACAGATATTCAGACCCAGAACAAAGAACTTCCGCACATGGAATACACCGTCGAAAAAGGTGAAAAATATTTTCAGATCCGCTGTATCGTCTTCTTAGACAAGAGTTTCGAAGTCCTGGTCAGCGATGTTACCCGGCCCGAGAAACAGCGGCTGCTTAAACAGCAGCTTACTTCCAACATTGCCCACGAACTGAAAACACCGCTTTCGTCAATCAAAGGTTATCTGGAAACCATCCTGAACAACCCGAACATCCCGGCTGAAAAACAGAAATATTTTCTGGAAAAAGCGTTTGCCCAATCCGAGCGGCTCACCGACCTGCTCAACGATATTTCGCTGCTCAACAACATTGAAGATGCCGGCGGACTTTTCGAGTTTAAGCCGTTAATCCTGAACCCGGTGATCCGCGACGTGGTCGAAAACCTGAAACTCAGGCTGACCGAAAAAAATATGGAATGCAAGATTGAAGTTGACAGTTCGGTCGTTGTTTTTGGGAACGAATCGCTGCTCTTTTCGGTATTCCAGAACCTGATCGAGAATTCGATCAATTATGCCGGTGAAAACTCGCACATCCATATCTGGAACTATCTGGAAGACGACAAATTTTACTATTTCAAGTATTCCGACACCGGGGCTGGCATCCGGGAAGAGCACCTGCCACGCATTTTTGAACGTTTTTACCGGGTCGATTATGGCCGTTCGCGCGAATCGGGCGGTACCGGACTGGGACTTTCCATCGTAAAAAATGCCATCCTGCTGCACAAAGGCGAAATATCGGTCAGGAACAAACCCGAAGGCGGATTGGAATTTTTATTTTCGCTGTCAAAAAAATAATTTTCACGCACATTCCCTGAAAAAACAGGAGAAGGAGCCAAAGAATTTCCTTTTTCGTTTAATCGAATCCTGAAAATCCCGAGATAATCGGGATTTTTTTGTTTTGTCTGCACCAACCTGCAATCAGGATCAGGATCAGGAACCGAAGCTGATATGTGTTAAAGAAATACTTTGCATTCTTTACTCATTATTTTTTATAAATTTAACAACAACAGACAAACAACAATTAACCCGATTGAAATTAAAAATTTATGAATATAATACACATAAGTGCAGAATGTTATCCCGCCGCAAAGGCTGGAGGACTGGCAGATGTTGTAGGTTCATTGCCAAAGTATCAAAACTTATTAGGTCATTCCGCTTCGGTAATCATGCCGTTTTATCACGGAAAGTTTAGCCGCCATCACGAATTTTCATCTATTTTTTCAGGATTTGCAAAGTTAGGCCACTTCGATTTTGAGTTTCATGTTTTAACACTCCTGAAAAATAATCTGGGCTTTGAATTGTACATGATCGATATTCCTGGCTTGTTCGACCGCGAAAACATCTACTCCTATCACGATGACACCGAGCGGTTTATAACCTTCCAGATTGCAGCCCTGAACTGGCTGAACCACCGCGAAGAAACGCCCGACATCGTTCATTGCCACGACCAGCACACCGGGTTCATCCCGTTTATGATGACAAAAGTGTGGGATTATCGCCGGTTCGAGAAAATCCCGACCGTTTTCACCATTCACAACGGACAGTACCAGGGGCAGTTCGGGTTCGACAAAATGTATTATTTACCGCCATTCCATTCGTATTTCAACGGCATGATCGAATGGCACAACATGATCAACCCGCTGGCCGCCGCCATAAAAAGTGCGTGGCGGGTAACAACGGTTTCGCCCAGTTACCTCGACGAAATCGCGTATTCGATGAATAGTCTGGAAGGCCTGCTGCGGGCAGAAAGGGGCAAGTCGGTCGGGATACTGAACGGAATTGATGCCGATGTGTGGAACCCCGAAACCGACCCGATGCTGGGCACAAACTACGGCCTGGCCACCGCCGACAAAGGGAAAATAGCCAGTAAAGTTGAACTTTGCGCTCAATTTGGGCTCGATCCGGCCAAGCCGCTGTTTACCTTTATTGGCAGGCTGGTTGGTGAAAAAGGCGCCGACATATTACCTGAAGTGGTTTACAATTTATCGAAAGACTATCCGGGCGAACAAAACATCCTCATCCTGGGTTCAGGCGAAAAATACATCGAAAAAGCGCTGCTCCACCTCGAACACGAATTCAAGGGAAATTACTGTTCATTTATCGGATACAACGAAAAACTCTCGCACCAGATTTATGCCGGGGCCGATTTTTTGCTCATGCCTTCGCGGGTCGAACCTTGTGGTTTAAACCAGTTGTATGCCCTGCGCTACGGCACAATCCCGATTGTACGGCGAACAGGCGGCTTGCGCGATACGGTGGTAGATATTGGCGACAAAGGCTTTGGAATTTGCCACGACCAATGTTCTACTTTCGACGTGGCCCATTCTGTTCAACGGGCAAAAATGCTCTTTCAGGATAAAAGAACATTAAAGAAAATCAGGAAACAAATCATGCAAATCGATCATTCGTGGAATAAAGCCGCGTCTGATTATATTGAACTATATCAATCACTTAAAAATTAATGATATGAAAAGCAGGACTTTAGCTATTATTTTGGGGGGAGGACAAGGATCAAGGCTATCCCCGTTGACCGAAAGAAGGTCGAAACCCGCGGTTCCGATTGCCGGGAAATACCGGTTAGTTGATATCCCCATTTCGAACTGCCTTAACTCTGACATCAACCGCATTTTTGTATTGACCCAGTTTAACTCGGCCTCTTTAAACAAACACATTAAAAATACCTATCAGTTCGGGCATTTTAGCGAAGCTTTCGTTGATATTCTGGCGGCAGAACAAACTCCTGAAAACAAAAACTGGTTCCAGGGTACAGCCGATGCAGTCCGTCAGTGCATGCACCATTTCATGAATTACGAATTTGATTTTGCACTCATTTTATCGGGCGACCAATTGTACCAGATGGATTTCAATGAAATGGTTGAGGCCCACATCAGGGCAGGAGCCGAAATTACCCTGGCTACACTTCCGGTAATTGCAAAAGAAGCCCCGGAATTTGGAATCCTGAAATCTGATGACGAAGATATTATTACCGAATTTATTGAAAAACCTGCCTCAGAACTTCTTCCGGATTGGACTTCACCGGTTAGTGCCGAAATGCAACGTGAAGGCAAAATTTACCTGGCATCGATGGGGATTTACGTTTTTAACCGCGATTTGCTGGTTGAGCTCATGAACAACCATGAAACCAAAGATTTCGGGAAAGAAATAATCCCGAACGCCATTCACGATCATAAAGTATTAAGCTACCAGTACGAAGGTTACTGGACCGACATTGGCAACATCGATTCATTTTATGAAGCAAACCTGGGTTTAACAAATGATATTCCTAAGTTTAACCTGTTCGATAATTCAAAAATCATTTATACCCGGCCACGCTTGCTCCCACCCTCAAAAATTTCAGGAACAACACTCGAAAAAACGATGATTTCCGACGGGTGCATCATCCATGCCAGCCGCATCGAACATTCGGTAATTGGGATTCGGGCCCGGATTGGGAAAGGATCAACCATCGTGAATTCCTACATCATGGGAAACGATTATTACCAGGACCTGAAGGAAATTGATGAAAACCACAACGACGGAAAGGTGATGGGAATTGGGGAAAGATGCTTTTTAAATTATTGCATTGTCGATAAAAACTGTCACATCGGGAACGATGTCAGGGTGAATGGAGGCAAACACCTGCAAGATACCGACAATCCGCTTTATACTGTGAAAGACGGGATTGTGGTCATAAAAAAAGCAGCAATCCTTCCAAACGGTTTTACGATTTAATCTTGAACCTACTTCGAAAAGTCAACAAAACCCTTTTCGGGGTGATCGCATTCTTTCAGAAATCCGGAATTTACTGCCATAACTCAGGCCGATCGTGCTGGTTATGGCAGTTTCTTTTTAATAAAAACCGCTTGGATTTTGATCCAATTGTTGTAATTTTGATAACATAAATAATATTTCACAAAAATTTAACCCTATTACCCAAATGAAAACCAACCGATTTACACTAGCTCTAATTGTTATACTGTTGACATTCAACACAGTTCAGGCAAAATCAAAAATTTTACTGCGGCTCAACCTTCAAAAAGGTGCGAATTACGAAATGAACATGACATCAACCAGTAACATCGATCAGGAAATGATGGGCCAGGAAATGAAAGTCAGCCAGAAAATGGAAATGGCATTTTTGTACCAGGTAACCGACGTGCTGCCCAACAAAAATTTTCAGGTCGAATATTCAATCCTGAAAATGAAAATGGATATTGATGTCAATGGTCAGTCTATGAATTTTGATTCGGAAAAGCCAGACGCAAGCAGCCCGATGGGCACGGTTTTAAAAAGCCTTACTTCATTGAAAATCAAATTTGAAATGACCGATGCCGGAAAAATTGAAAACGTGCAGGGACTCGACGAGTTTGCGAAACAAATTTCAGGAAACATGCAAATGGCACAGACCATGCAGATGTTCACGAACCAGGATAATTTCGGATCGTTTGTCGGCCAAACTTTTAGCTATTTACCTGAAAGAGAAGTCAAAAAGGGAGATAAATGGACTTCGCTTTTTAAACTTCCATCGTTAATGAATGCAGCGACTACCATGAATTTTGAATTGGCAGACGTTAAAAAAAGCAGCGTTCTTTTAAACGTGACTTCCGATGTAAACATGGAAATGCCAATGGAACAACAGGGAATGAAGATGGACATGAAAATAACCGGGACACAAACCGGGACAATGACTATCGACCCAAAAGATGGCTGGCTACAAACCTCAGACCTGAACCAGAATTTTGACATGCATATAAAAATGAAAAACCCGCAATCGGGCGAAGACATGGAAATCCCAATGACAGTTATTGCGGAAACAAAAATTACATCAGGTAAAAAGTAATATTTCCACACAAAACGCCAGATTTTATACACAATAAACCCCGAAACCGGTAATCAGTTTCGGGGTTTATATTTGACGACGTCCTTGAAAATGCCACCTTCGGCTCACTGCACAGGCTCTGGTCTCCTTTCAAAACACCGCCTCAACAATTTTTCGGGTATTGTCGGAAACGCCGTAGGTGTAAATATGAAGGCTCGGAACTTTCTGTGCGACCAGGCCTTTCGATTGCTGAATGGCCCATTCGGTACCTACCACTTTGGCATCGTCGTCGGTTTTACATTTGGCCAGTTCGGTGGCTAAATCATGTGGAATATCGATGCTGAATAGTTTGGGCAGAACCGTTAGTTGGTTCTTCAGGTTAATGGGTTTGATTCCCGGAATGATCGGGACCTGAATGCCAATGGCCCGGCAACGATCAACAAAATCGTAGTATTTCTGGTTGTCGAAGAACATCTGCGTCACCACATAATCGGCTCCGGCATCCACTTTTTGCTTCAGGTATTGCAAATCAATCTCGGCATTTGGCGCCTCAAAATGTTTTTCGGGATAACCAGCCACCCCGATGCAAAAATCCATTGGGGCCGTGTTTTTCAGTTCGGGTTCCAGGTATTTTCCTTCCCGGAGGTTCACAATCTGTTCAACGAGTTGATTGGCATTGGAATGTCCGTTGGGTTCGGGCCTGAAAACATGTTCGCCTTTGTTCCCGTCGCCCCGCAAAGCCAGAACATTATTGATCCCCATAAAATTCAGGTCGATCAGTACGTGCTCGGTTTCGCTTTTCGAAAAGCCGCCACATAAAATGTGCGGGATCACTGGAATGCCGTATTTGTGCTGAATGCTGGCGGCAATGGCCACCGTTCCGGGGCGTTTGCGGACGGTGCGTTTTTCGATGCGCCCGTCGGGCAGCTCGATGTACATCATTTCGTCGCGGTGCGTGGTGATGTTGATGTATTTAGGATCAAAATCAATCAGCGTTTCAACGGTTTTGTAAATTTTGCTGGCATCGTTTCCTTTGAGCGGGGGCAGCAATTCGAACGAAAAAACGGTTTTATTGCTTTTGTTGATAATGTCAATTACTTTCATTTTAAGGAGTTTTACAAGTAAATTTATAGTATTCAGCTACTTAAAAATGTTTTCAATCTTATTTTGTGTCTTGTTCATTTCCCTTTTCAATTGTGTCCCCATCGAATTATTGAAATGGAAAATCATATCAAGCACAAACATAGCACCCATTCCCAGTAAAAAGTAAATCAAAGCTGTTCTAAAGTTTCCTTTTTTCATTCTTTTAAGATTGAAGGGTTCAAAAATTTTCTTTTACCAGATCGTTAACGGGCAATAACTGAATTTTCGTTTCGAGCTCCAGCCGATGTTTCCCCTGATAAACGATGAAAAACTGATCCAGTTTCAGGTCATCAATAATTTGGTGCATCGACCGGGTTGCTTTCGGTGTTTCCGAATATTTTATTTCGAACCCAATTCGCTTTCCGTTTTTCATTACGAGCAAGTCGAGTTCCAATCCGGCATGAGTCCGCCAATAGTAAAAGTCACGGGTTTTTATCCGATTCAGGATTTGTTCCGCCACGAACCCTTCCCACGAAGCGCCCAGTTTCATATTTGTTTGTATTTCAGATCCTTGTAGCGAAAGCAGCGCATGTAACAAACCGCTGTCGCGAATAAATATTTTAGGCGCTTTCACCTGTCTTTTCTGAAGGTTTTCGTACCAGGGCTGAACCTGCCGGACCATATACGCTCCCGATAAAATGTCGAGATAACGTTTCACCGTAGGTTCCGAGACTCCCAGCGAACGGGCGAATTCTGATGCTTTCCAGATTTGTCCGTGATAATGGGCCAGCATGATCCAGAACCGGCGCATGGTTTGTGGTGGAATATTGAAACCCAGTTGTGCGATATCCCTTTCGAGGAAAGTACGGATAAAATCCTGCCGCCACTGGTAGCTTTGTTGGTCATCATCAGCCAGATACGAGCGTGGAAAACCGCCCCTCAACCACAGTGGCGAAAGATTTTCGATACCCACTTCATCCAGCCTGAAGCCAGTCAGATCAACAAAACCAATGCGTCCGGCCAAACTTTCAGTGGAGTTCCTGATTAAATCGGGGGAAGCGCTGCCCAGCAACAAAAATTTCCGATCAGCCACCGGTTGATCGGCCAACACACGCAGCAAAGGGAAAAGCTCCGGAAGGCGCTGAACTTCGTCGATAACTACCAGCCCGGTTTGCTGGCTTAGGATTTGTTTGGCTGAGTTTTTCAACAATTCAAAATCGTCGGGGTCTTCCAGATCAAAAAAAGTAGAAGGAGTTTCTGCTCCAAGTTTTTGGGCAATGGTTGTTTTTCCGCATTGGCGCGGCCCAAGAATGGCTGTAACCGGGTTTCCCAACAGCGTCTGCCTAATTTCTGCCTCATATTCAGGACGAAAGAGATACATTTAGATGCGATTTTACCCCGCAAAGATACAAATAAATGTGAAATCCTAACGTTTGACTTTAGAATTTCAAGGTAGTTTGTAAATATTTACCTTGAAATTCTAAGGTTTGATTTTAGAATTTCAAGGTAAACGATTTTGCTCATGAAGAAAATGGAATGTTGTTTATCTCAATGTGAACCAAATTGAAATAATTGTGGAGGCTCTATTTCTTTTTTGGAACAATAAACCGGTCGTACAAAAACAAAAGAACAGCGGCGCTTGCGGCCACCGAACTGTAAACAATCCAGATTGTTTGCGGATGATAGCTTCCCCAAAGAAAATCGGTCAGTTGTTGCTGGCTGAAATTCATCTGCCTGGCTGCCTCGTTGAAATAATCGGTTTTGGTGAACTTATCCGAAATTTCAGGAATTGTCAAACCACGTATTTGAACCTCTTCTTTCAGGAGGAAAAGTTTGTCGGCCACTTTTTCGTAAGGAGCGCCCGAAAGATAACCGGCAATCTGGTGCCCCAGCGCGATCGGCAAAAACGACGAGCCCATGTACAATGCTTTCTTATCGGCTGGCGCGATATTCCCAACATATTCGGTGTATTTTGGAGAGCTGCCCATTTCGCCCAGGCTGAAAACCAACATCCCGAATAAAATGATCCAACCACTCTGAAACGAAAACATGAGTCCGAGGCCTCCGGCCAGGACCAGGGTCCCGCCAATCATGGCATTCAGCGCACGAAAGCGCATCACAAAAGTGGATACGGCAATCTGGAAAATGATAATGAAAAAAGCGTCCATGCTGCCCAGGGTGACGGCTGAAATGGTTCCCGAACTGGTTCCGATCAGCTCTGCAAACCGGGGGAAAACAGAATGGATCCCGTTGTAAATGGTGGCCGTGTTCACCCAATCGTCAACAAAATTGGGGAAGGTGTAATACAATTGGTTAAAAGCGGCCCAATACACCGACATGATGAGCAAAAACATGGCGTAGCGCCAGTTGATCAGGGTTACAAAAATATTCTGGAAAGCATGACCAATGGTTTTCAGCACTCCGGAAGCATTTTTGCCGCGGGGAGGGTCTTTAAAGAACAGCAAGGTAATCAACAAGTTAATGGCTATGGAAGCAATCGAAAGCAGGAATACGAAATTCCAGCCTTTGCCCAGAACAATTCCGGCGATGAAGGGCCCGATCCACCCCCCGATATTCACCATCATGTAGAAAATACCGAAGCCGATGGAGGCGGTTTCTTCCGTAGTGGTTTTCGAGATCATGGCCGAAATGATGGGCTTAAAAAAAGCGCCCCCCACGCAAATCCAGATAAACGAAACGAAAACCATGGTGAAACTGTTGAAATGCTGGATCATAAAAAATCCCGATATGTATGTCAGGAAAGCCAGGAACAACACTTTTTTATATCCGATCCGGTCTGAAATGGCCCCGGTCATGATGGGCAAAAAGTAAAGCAGCATGGATCCGGTTCCCATGATCAGCCCTTTTTGTTCCGGAGAAAAACCCATGGCTCCGGTTTCTTTCGAACCAACCAGGAAAAGGCCAAAACCCATGTAAAAGCCGTACCACGCGTAGCGTTCAAAAAGTTCGATGAGGTTGGAAACCCAGAAAATGGAGGGGTACTTTTTAAAGACCTGAAGTTTTGACATGGATGTTTGATTATAAATAAGGACGCCTAAAGTAATAAAAAAAGGAAACAGAAAACCGTTGGATGCAATTGAAAACGCTGAACGAAACGCAATGCCCCTGCCTGCTTCCATTTTAAACATTCTGCCCAAAACCTGCTTTAAGAATAATTAACGAATTAGGCTGAAATGCAGGCCGGTAAAAACAAAGCTTTTACTATTTTTGTTGTTCTTTAAAATAAATACACATTAAAGATGAAACGGCTCCCGATTTAGCGGGAAAAGTTTTAAAACAATCGATCAATAAATTAATAACAATTTTCTCGGATGAAATGAGCATGATTTCAGGAAACACCAAACGGAATGAATATTTTCCAATCATGCGAATTCCATTCGGTAATTAAAAAACAAGTATTTAAGAATGAAATTTTCAAAAACAAAAAAAGCAGGGATCGTTGTTGTAGGGATTTTTGCTTTTGTTTTAAGCTTCTACGGTTTTAAACAGGACGACAAGAATTTTCAGATAGCCAAAAACCTCGATATTTATTACACCCTGTTTCGGGAACTGAATTTGTTTTATGTTGACGACATCGATCCCAGTAAACTGGTAAAAACCAGCATAGATAAAATGCTCGAATCGCTCGATCCATATACCAATTACATTCCTGAAGACGATGTGGAAGATTTCAGGTTTATGACCACCGGCGAGTATGCCGGGATTGGCGCCCTGATTAGCAAACAAAAAGGCAAGATTGTGATTGCCGAACCTTACGAAGGTTTTCCGGCCCAAAAAGCGGGGCTGAAAGCAGGCGATATTTTGCTTGAAGTAGCAGGCAAATCAACCGAAAAACTATCGACCGAAGATGTGAGCAACCTCTTGAAAGGCCCTGCCAGCAAAACGGTTTTGGTGAAAATTCAGCGCTACGGGCAAAAAAAACCGATGGACATTGAGATCACCCGCGAAAAAATTCAGATCGACCCGGTGCCATATTACGGGATGCTCGACAATGAAACCGGATACATCCGCCTGTCGAGCTTTACGGCCGACTGCTCTGAGCGGGTAAAAATGGCCCTCATCGACCTGAAAGAAAAGCACGGGGCCAAATCATTGGTTCTCGACCTGCGCTCAAATCCAGGCGGATTGCTGGTTGAAGCAGTAAGGATTGCCAACCTGTTCATTCCCAAAGGAAGTGAAATTTTAAGCACACGTGGCAAAGTGAAACAATGGGACAAAGTTTATAAGGCTACCGAAAACCCGGTTGACACAATAATGCCTTTGGCTGTGCTGGTTAACCGGGGTTCAGCTTCGGCTTCAGAAATTGTGACCGGCGCCATCCAGGACCTCGACCGCGGGATCATTATCGGAACCCGTACCTTTGGCAAGGGGCTGGTGCAAACCACACGCGACCTGAGTTATAACGCCAAATTGAAAATTACCACGGCTAAATACTATATCCCAAGTGGCCGTTGCATTCAGGCGCTCGATTATTCGCACCGCAACGAAGACGGCAGCGTTGGCGTAGTTCCCGATTCGTTAATTTCAAAATTCAAGACCAAAAAAGGGCGTATCGTCTTCGATGGAGGTGGCGTTGCCCCCGATATTAAAGTTGACGACGAAACACTCAGCAACCTGGCCTCGAACCTGGTAACCCAGTCGGTTGTGTTCGACTATGCTACGGAATACAACAGCAAGAACGAAAAAATTGCTTCACCTGATGAGTTTACCATTACCCCTGAAATTTATGCCGACTTTACACAGTTTATTAAAAATCAGGATTTTAAATACGAATCGAAATCGGAAGTTGATTTGGATAAACTGATTGAAGTGGCTAAAAAAGAAAAATACTACGACCATTCGAAAGATGAGTTTGCCAAGCTGAAAGTGGACCTCGGGCACAACCTCGATCAGGATTTGGACCATTTCAAACCTGAAATTTCGGAATTGCTGACCGATGAAATCGTTTCAAGGTATTATTACCAGAAAGGCGCCATCAAAGCAGCCCTTCGCGATGACAAAGATGTTGAAAAAGCGATCGAAACCCTTCACAAACCCGACGCCTATGCCGCTATTTTTGATCCGGGAAGGATTATTAAAGCGAACTGAATTCAACCCAAATAACAAAAAAAACCCTGCCCGAAAGATTTCGGGCAGGGTTTTTTATTGTCAATTTTTATGTCTGGTTATTCGATTACCGTTACCCAGCCGTGGGTATCCGGCTCGTCGCCATATTGAATCCCGCGCAATTTCTGATAAAGTTTTTCGCTGATTGGGCCTGGTTTTCCATCAGGCGAAAACAGGTACGATTTGTTTTCGTCGTAATCGTCAATTCGCTCAATCGGGCTGATTACGGCGGCGGTCCCGCAGGCCCCGGCCTCTTCAAAAGTGGCCAGTTCTTCCACCGGCACCTGGCGGCGTTCAACTTTCAACCCCATTTCTTCGGCCAAAACCATCAGGCTTTTGTTTGTGATCGACGGCAAAATGGAACTCGATTTTGGCGTGATGTAAGTGTTGTTTTTTATTCCGAAGAAGTTGGCCGCACCACATTCGTCGATGTATTTTTTTTCTTTGGCATCGAGGTAAAACACATTGGAATAACCCATTTCGTGAGCTTTTGCCCCGGCAACCAAACTGGCGGCATAGTTTCCGCCCACTTTATATTTTCCCATTCCAAGCGGCGCCGACCGGTCGAACTCGCGCATAATGACGAACGGCGTGGTCTGGAACCCACCTTTAAAATAGGGCCCAACGGGGGTCACAAACAAAATGAACATGTATTCGTTGGCTGGCTTCACACCTACCTGTGCGCCAGTTCCAAACAAGAACGGGCGGATATACAAAGCGGCCCCCGATTCGTACGGCGGCACAAAACGCTCATTCAGTTTTACCGCTCTGACCACGGCTTCTTCAAATTTCTCGAGCGGAAGGATGGCCATCATTGTCCCGATGCTGGAATCCTGCATCCGTTTGGCATTTTCGTCCATCCTGAAGACCCGGATTTTATCGTCTTTCCCGCGAAATGCCTTTAGCCCTTCAAACGATTCCTGCCCGTAGTGCAGGCTTGTGGCTGCCATGTGCATGGTTACATATTCGCTGTCGCTTACTTCCAACTCGCCCCAGGCGCCATCTTTATAGGTGCAACGGATATTATAATCAGTTTTGATGTACCCGAAGCCCAATGATTTCCAATCAATTTGTTCCATAATGAATTAGTTTGCAATCAGGATTTTTCCGAACCTAAATAAACGAAAAAAAACGTGGAGAAGAAAAGACTTCGGCCTCACTCCTTAAAAATTATCAATTTAGTCATTTTGGCTGACTTCCAGGTAGTAACCGCTGTGTTTACGGATGTTGAGCGCCCGTCCATCCGAAAAAATCAGGTATTGTCCCTTTATCCCATCCAGGATTCCTGAAATTACCGGGTCTTTATCGAACGAAACGCTGGTTACTTTCACCGGAAAGTTCAAAACCGGGTAATTCATTTTCCAGATCCGGTTTTCGGCATATAAATATTGCTGCAATTCGGCCGGAAGCAACTGTCCGGCATTTATTTTTTCCTCCTGAAGGTCGAATTCCTGCCCGGTTTTATCCTGAAGCATCAACCGCCAGTTGGTTTTGTCTGAAAAGAAGTTTTTCAGGAAAACCTCGGTCACACCGGCGATGTGGCGGTTGGGCGTTCGGGCCAGGATGATGGCTTCGCTGGCCCCCTGATCGATCCACCGCGTTGGTACCTGGTGATGGCGCGTCACTCCAACTTTCAACTCGCCGGAAACGGCCAGATATACAAAATGATCGATCAAGTCGTGTTCGCGGGCCCAGCCCATGTCGCGGGCAATGCCCAGGTGCGCTTTCGACAACTCGGGGCGCATCACCGTTTCGCTGGCTTCCGGGGCGGTTTGCAAACAATTGTAGCAAAAGCCTTGTCCGAACGATGTTTTGGTGCGTTTCCCGCACGCGATGCAATTAATTTGCCCGGTGAATTTCAGGCTGATGAAATGGCCGATCAGTCCGTTCATCGGCAATTCAGTTTCACCCAGCGGCAGAAAATACCGGACAGGATCGGCCAGTTCCGACCGCATTTTTATGATTGTTCCGGATGCATGCATGTTTATCGGATTTAAGTGTGCCACAAAGTACGGAAATGAAGCATGAATTGGAAACATTTGCCCGAAGGAAAAGGTTTTAAAATTGGAAACACTTTTTACAGAAGGGTATGTACCCAAATCAGCTTTTCAGTATCTTCGGCAGCAAATCAAAGCGCATCAATGAATATCGAAAACGGCAGGGGAACTGAAAAAAAGGTCTGGTTGTACCGCGATGGGACCATCGCAACCCTGGCAATCATCCTTTTCGGTTTTGTGCTTCAGGCTGCCAGCGGAGGCACGTTGCTTCGGCTGGCCGGATTTCCCTGGAACATGGTTGCCGGAATAGCTTTTACCTGTTTAATCTTCTTGATCTTTTTTAAATGGAAAAAACGGGCGCCGATCAAATGGCTGGGAAGCGTCAGCGCTGCTTTGCCTGCCATTCTGGGCTTCACTTTTCTGGTACTGCTGATGGGCTTTGTGAAACAGGATGTGGCTCCCAAAAATGGTGTATCGCGCCTGCTTGGGTTGGCCCATTTGGTGCAGACCTGGCCATTTATCCTGATCAACGTTTATCTTTTGGTTTTACTGGGGGTTGTTACCCTGAAGCGGCTCCGTCCGTTTACCCTGAAAAATGCAGGTTTTTTCCTGAACCATTGTGGCCTGTTCCTGGTATTATTTTCCACCGCATTGGGCGGTAGCGATATGCAGCGGCTGACAATGAATTGCCATGAAGGCCGAAACGAAGAACTTGCTGCCGATGCTTCCGGACGGATTGTGAAATTGCCGTTTTCCATCCGGTTGATCAAATTCAACATCGACGAATTCAGGCCCAAAATTGCAATTGTTGAAACCAATAAGGGGCAGTATGTTCCCGAAAAAGGCAATGATCAGTTTACTCTGCTCGACCGGAATAACTTCGAGATTTCGCAATATCATGTTGAAGTGGACCAGTTTCTGGAAACTTCAGGAAAAAGCGGAGATGGCTATTTGGCCTCGACCAATCGGGGCTCGTCGCCTTCCGCCAAGCTGAAAGTCACCAATCGCGGCAATCAAGCCGTATTTACGGGCTGGGTTTGCAGTGGCAGTTTTAACATGCCCCCGGAAGTGCTGAAGCTCAACGATAACCATTCGCTGGTGATGCTTCCGCCCGAGCCGCGGAAATTCAGCTCTGAACTGGCGATCCAGACGAAAAATGCCAGAACTGTGCAGCCATCCATCGAAGTAAACAAACCCTGCTCCCTTGAAGGGTGGAACATTTACCAGCTTGGCTACGATACCGATTTGGGCCGCTGGTCGGACATGAGCGTGCTCGAACTGGTGCGCGACCCGTGGTTGCCTGTTGTGTATGCGGGCATTTTCATGATGATGGCCGGCGCTGGGTTCCTGTTTATTTACGGCAAACCAAAAAATGGAGGGACCAAACATGTGGCTTGATTATCCAATTTATGCTTCCGTAGCAATCGTATGCTGGCTGACCGCTTCGGGCCTGTTTTTAACTTCAGGAAAGAAACTGATGAACCGGTTGGCCGCAGGGCTTTCATTTGCCGGAATCGTATTTTTGCTGATTTTTATCGCAATGATTTGGATAAACATTCAACGGCCACCCATGCGAACCCTTGGCGAAACGCGGCTTTGGTACGCTGTTTTTGTCTCAGGGATTGGACTGGCCACTTACCTGCGCTGGAAATACAAATGGCTGGTTTCGTACAGTCTTGGGCTGGCCATCGTGTTCTTGATCATCAACCTGAACCATCCGGAAACCTACGATAAAACGCTGATGCCCGCGCTGCAAAGCCCGTGGTTTGTGCCCCACGTAATTGTTTATATTTTTGCTTACGCGCTACTGGGGGCTTCGTCGCTGGTGGCCTTGCGGAACCTCTTTTTTGTACCCGCCGAAAAAACCGTCAACGGCCCGATACAAATGGCCGACAACCTGGTTTACCTTGGCTTTTCGTTCCTGACATTCGGCTTACTTTTTGGGGCGCTATGGGCCAAAGAAGCCTGGGGCCATTACTGGACCTGGGATCCGAAAGAAACCTGGGCTTTTATTACCTGGATGTTCTACCTTGTTTACATTCACTACCGTTTCAGGCATCCTTCCGAACACAAAAAGGCGATGGCCGTTCTGGCTGTTTCGTTTGTTGTTTTGCTGATTTGCTGGTTTGGGGTTAATTACCTTCCAAGCGCCCAAAACAGCGTACATATTTATTCGGAATAAAAAAGCCTAACCCGAACGTTTATTCAAATTTTCACAATGATTGTTTCAAACCCAGGAACCAGACAATTGTTGCGATCCCAACCGGAACAACACCCGTGGAGTGGTCGTATCCGGGAATAATATCCAGTTCGATTTTCGAATCGGGAACGCCAGCCGTTTTAAAATCAGCATACATTTTCTCGCTCAGGCCAACCGGAATGTAAACGTCGTTTGCTGCATGGTAAAGGTGTGTCGGGGTCGAAAAATTCCAGGGGGTGATGCTGTTGGCCAGAAAAGCGCTTTTAATTTCTGAAAATTTCGGATTGGTTGCAAATTGGGTACGGAATTCAGGGGTCAAAAGGTTTGCAATCGTATCGGTAAGCTCAGCATTGATTGCGCCTCCGCTGTGCAGGCCATCGAATAATCCCGGAATTTTTGCGGCATACGGAGCCTGGAAAAAATCACTTAGCGGATTGGAAATCACGCCAATGGTTTGGTAGGCATTCAGCAAATAGGCCAAATAAAATGGCATCGGGTATTCGGTCTGGCTGGTGATGTACTGGTCCATGTATTCAATGGAATAAGGGCCTGCCCCACATGAACTGGCAATCAGTTTAAATTCGGATGAATAATTTGCTTCGATAGCTTTTTGCAGTTCCATGGTGGCCCAGCCGCCCTGCGAATATCCGAAAATAAACAGGTCGCTGGTTGGCTTGGCAACGATCAGACTTTCAGTTCCAAGTTCCTTAACTGCCCGCAACAAGTCGAGAATACTTTGAGTCGTAGAAGCGGCATGAAGATAGGGATGCGGCAAATTGGACGATGAACCAAACCCAATGTAATCGGGCATAACAACAATAAATCCCATGGATGCCACACTTTCAATAATCTTGAACTGGTCGTTCGAGGGGTCTTCGGTTGGTGCTAAACTATGCTCGGTATTGGTGCCGTTCTGAAAAGACAAAATCGGATAATTGCCCGGAGTTTTCGGAAAGCAGGCCAGGCCTGACGCCTGGATGTTTTTGTTCTGGAATGTAGTTTTGTATGTAACTTTTTCGACCTGAACATCGCTCTGAACTACGGCACCAAGCAGCGAAGACTGGGGAATGATAACCTGAAATGCCAACAGGTTGTTTTTGGCCTGCTGAATGGTAATGTCAAATTTATGTTCGTCGGCAAGAAAATAATGGTAGTCGGGGCCGAAGGGTGCATTTTTTTTGTTGCACGAATTCAGGAACATTCCTGAAAATACGATCATTAGCAAAAAGAATCCTGAACGTTTTAATTTTTTCATGGTTATAATTTTTTCTGTTTAATTTTTCTGTTTAAAACCCAGTTCAGCCGCAGCGTTCCTGAGAAAATCGCGGGTAAAATAATCTTCATCCATAACGGCATTGTTCCAGATTAAAATATCCAGATCAATGTTCCGGGGGCCAAATTTTTTCTTACTGCGGTCACGTCCCATCCGGTCTTCAAGTTCCTTCAGGTACAAAGATAAATCTTTCAGCTCCATTTCGGTCAGAATTAGAACGGCCCCGTTGGTAAAATCGGGCTGATCGGTAATTCCGATTGGCTTGGTCTGCACCATTTTCGAGACCTGAATAATTTTCACATCCCGGGCAAGAAGTTTCAGCATTTCCGGAATGTTTATTTCGGCGGAGATGTTCGATCCAATCCCTATGATGCAATCGTTCATCGGCTGGCCTCCATTTCAAACGAAACCGATTCGGCAAAGCGAAGGGCGTGCGGTTTGTCAACTTCAACCCGTGCACGGCTTACCCGCAGGTCGGTCATGATCAGGTCAAGAATATTTTTAGTCAATACTTCAAGTAATTTAAAGCGGTTATCCTGAACCAGTTCTATAATTTGCTTGGTAATGGTTTTATAATTGTAAATTCCATTTGGTTCGTCCGACAAGAGGGCTTCTTCAGGAATATCTGCCTCAATTTCAATATTGATTACTACATCCTGCTTGTTGTCTATTTCATCGGGGTTGAAGCCGATGTACGTTCGCAGAAGTAAATTTTTCACCCGGATTAGAGCCATTTACTTATTTGTTTTATTTCGTTGAACCTAAGTTTTCGCCGCCGTCGCAGAATAAAAGTTGCCCGGTCAGGTAATCGTTGCCCAGAATATAATCCAGGCTTTTCAGGATTGGCTCCAGACCGCCCGGTCGTTTCATCGCAACCTTTTCGGCCAGTTTCCATAGGTATTCTTCACCTTTTTCTTCCGGAGGAAGGCTCACCCCCGGGGCAATGGCATTGACCCTGATTTCAGGCCCAAATTCGAGTGCAGCCATTTTTGTCAATTCCCATAACGCTTTTTTTGCAATCGAATAGGCCGCAAAATCCGACTTGTTAGAAACAATCCGGCTGTCGGTAAAGTTGACAATGGTGCCATTTCTTAGCATATTGGCAAAATTCCGGATGAGAATAAATGGGGCCCGGAAATTTACATTCATTTGCTGATCGAGAAATCCGGTTGACGTTTTTTGAAGTTTCGAAGCTTCAAAAACAGAGGCGTTGTTGATGAGCAGATCGATGCGCATCATTTTTTTTAAAACATCTGGGATCAGCATTTCAACGTCTTCAGTCACATTCAGGTCGGCCTGGAATAGTTCGAATTGCTGCCCCGGAAAACGCTTTGCCAGTTCGTCGCGAAACGGCCTTGCCTCCTTTTCAGAAGTGTTGTAATGGATGGCAATGTTCCACCCCTGGCTGGCCAGATGGATGGACATTGCCTTTCCGATACGTTTGGCTGCCCCGGTTATCAACGCTGTTTTGGTCATGAAGCTGCTTTTTCGGACTTTATGAATCTCTTGAAATTACTTCCGTTCGAAACGTTTTGCTAAATTCTGGATGAAATCGCCTCTTGAAGGGGTTTTGTCATCCACCTCAGTGCTGTTTTGTTCAGCAGTTCCGGTCAGTATCTGCTCGATCTGTTTCAGCTCGATGTTGGTGAATTTCATCCTTTTCAATGCAGCTACATTATCGTCAAGTTGCTGTACCGAACTGGCGCCAATCAACACCGAAGTCACCCGCGGATCTTTGAGCAGCCACACTAAAGCCATCTGGGCCAGGGTTTGTCCTCTTTGTATCGCAATATTGTTCAGTTTCTTAACCTTTTCTATGGCAGGTCCAACTTGCTCCGGACGAAGGAATCCCCACGATTTGGCCGCGCGCGAACCTTCAGGAATGCCGTTCAGGTATTTGTCGGTCAGAAGTCCCTGTGCCAGCGGCGAGAATGGGATACAGCCGATCCCTTCCTTTTCCAGGACATCGAGCAACCCGCCTTCCACCCAACGTTCGAACATGGAGTACTTGGGTTGATGGATCAAACAGGGGGTCCCAAGCTCTTTCAAGATCCGCGAAGCTGCGACAGTCGGTTCAGCCGGGTAATTCGAAATTCCGGCATACAAAGCTTTGCCCTGACGAACGGCCTGGTCGAGGGCCATCATGGTTTCTTCGAGCGGGGTATCGGGGTCGGGGCGGTGCGAGTAGAATATGTCAACATAATCCAGCTTCATCCGTTTCAGGCTCTGGTCGAGGCTCGAAAGTAAATTTTTGCGGCTGCCCCATTCACCATAGGGGCCGGGCCACATCAGGTATCCGGCTTTGGTCGAGATGATCAGTTCGTCGCGGTGCGGGGCAAGGTCGAGCCGCATAATTTTACCAAAATTTTCTTCGGCTGACCCGGGAGGCGGGCCGTAGTTGTTGGCCAGATCGAAATGTGTGATCCCGAGGTCGAAGGCATGGCGGCACATTGCCCGTCCGTTTTCGAACACATCAACTCCACCGAAGTTGTGCCACAGGCCCAGTGAAATAGCCGGAAGTTTCAGCCCCCATTTTCCACATTTTTGATAAGGAACCTGGTTGTAGCGGTTTTCATCAGCAACATAATTCATATCTTTTAAATTAAAAGTTTAATTTTATGATTGTAAAAAGCCAAATTAAGAAATTATGTCATTTCAGCAGGTAAAAACTCGAACTTTTTTAATATTTGTTGGTTCATTCTATCATAACATTTAGCAAGTCAGTCGAAATCAGTGGCCGCAATTTGTACTCCTCAAAATCAATGATGAACATGCAGAAAAATACAAAAAAAACAGAACCTGTTTACGTGGTGTCGGGCGGAAAGGGACTGGCCGGTAACAACATGGTCCATTCGCTGCTAATTCAGTATCCAAACAACAATGTACCGGTTATTATTGTTCCCCAGGTAACCGAAGAAAAGCAACTGGCCGAGTTGGTCGAAAAGGTTAAACATGAAGGCGGGTTGATTACCCACACGATGGTTAACCGTAAGCTTCGGGATTTTCTCCGGAAAATTTGTAACGAAAACGGAGTGAAACACATCGATTTCATGGGCGAACTGGCTGATTATTTTGACGAAACTCTTCGTATCCCATCACTTCAGACGCCCGGACTTTTCCGCGAAAGCAACCAACAATATTTCGACCGGATCGAGGCCATCGAGTTCACCCTGAACCACGACGATGGCCTGAGCCCTGACAAATTGAACAAGGCCGAAATTGTCCTGACCGGAGTGTCGCGTTGCGGAAAGACCCCGCTAAGCGTTTACCTGGCCATGTATGGCTGGAAAGTGGCCAATATTCCGCTTGTTAATGGGATTGCCCCTCCGAAGGAATTGTTTGAAGTTGACCCAGGACGGGTTTTCGGGCTGAACATCAGTCCGGCGCAACTGATCGCGCACCGCATGAAACGCCTTCGCAGCCTGAACAATACAGAAAACACCGATTATGTTGATGACCGGATGATCGCTCAGGAAATTCGGAATGCCAACCAGGTTTTTGAAAAAGGGAAATTTACGGTTATCAATGTATCGAATAAACCGGTTGAAACCAGCGCCAACGAAATACTTAATATGATGGCAAACCGGTTTAATTACCGTGGGCACAAACTGGGCTCGCCTTATCCGTTTGACGAGGGCTGACAAAAGCCGCGGATGAAAATAAAATACCCGGACAATTTCAGCACTGGTTGTCCGGGTATTTTTTAGATGAATATCCGATTAAAGCAGCTAAAAAATCATTTCACAAACTTTTGGGTGGCAACGATTCGTTTATCCGAAACCAGTTTGCACACGTACATTCCTTTCTGCAACGCATTCACATTCAGGCTGATATTTTGACCGGACTCAACTTGGCTAACCTTCTGCAAGGAAATAGTTTTTCCGGTCATATCGAAAATTTCAATTTGCATTTCATCCAGCGTTTTTCCGGCGTATTGAATATTCAGCACATCTTTTACCGGATTCGGGTAAATTTTTACTGAAGTCGAAACCTGATCGGGATTCAGTCTGGTGATCATGGTTTTCAATGAAATATTTTCGCTGTAAACCACGTTCCCGGCGGCATCTTTCAGGATCAGGTTCGATTGGGTACCGCCGCAGTTGATGGAATTGAGCGGGACACTGTCGCAGGTAACCGTTGTTCCGTTGCAAAGCTGCCATTCAACTGTATAATCTTTGTTGGCCGGTTTGCATTGAACGATTGGGTTCAAACTTTGGCCGGTTATCCACCAGTTTACCGGGACCTGGGTAACCGTTCCGTCTGAATTAAAGACAAACGTGCTTGAAACGATCGTCCCATCAGGAGCAGTTGCTTTCACGGTATAAGTTTGTGTCGGGCAAAGCCCTTTCACTTCCTGGCCGGTTTCGCCGGTTGACCAGGCATAATTTGACGCATTCACCAGCGAATCGTTCAGGTAAACCTGTGCTTTGGCATATCCGGCACACGACGACATCTGCGGTGGAAAGCTGGAGGTAAAATGCATGGAGTACAATCCGGAAGGGAAGATGACCGAACTTGAATCGGGCTTAATTTCTGAAACATAAATAACATCGCACCAGGTGCTCGAACAACTGTCGGCAGTATAAATTGTCAGGCAAACTTTTTGGATTGGCTGGGAAATATTGAAATTGACCAGCGGCTCGGCTTCGGTGCTGGTCGTCCCATCTTCAAACTGCCAGAGGCGGGCAACAACTTTCCCTTCTGAGGCATCAATCAGGCGGTACGGCACGACCTCCGGAACAGAAATGACATCGGTTGGCCGGTAGTATTTAAACCAGGCATGGCACTGTGCCTGTGGTTCGGCGACTTGTCCCCCGTTCATGTAAATATTGATGGTTTCGAAAGTTGTTGCCGTGCACCCTGAAACGGTTTTCACAGTCAGCGTAACTTTTCTGAAAGGGCTTGGACCGCCTGCAATACTGTCTTTTGAAAGTGGAAAATTAAAGATATGCGTCGGATTGGCTTCGTTGCTGGTATTCCCGTCGCCAAAATCCCACTTCCATTCAACGGCAGCAGGTTCACTTTTTGAATAAAAATCCAGAACGAGGGCCGGGGCAAGAGTCTTAATTTTGGTATTAACGGCATATCCGAATGCAGCCACACATTCAGGGGAAGAAATAATTGGAGCATTTCGATTGGGAATTAGAACTGAATCACAAATTAGATCGGTGCATCCTTTTGCCCCGGAAATTTTCAGGCAAACATTTCGCACGGGCTTTGTAAGGTCAAAAGTAACGGACGGTTCCATTTCGGTGCTGGTAGTTTGGTTGTCGAAATTCCAGAGATAGCTTAACGAATCGCCTTCCGAGCGATTTGTCATCTGGAACGAAACGGTCCCATTAATGGAATCGTAGGCCGACTGATAGTACTTAAACCCTGCCTTGCAAGAGGTTCCCGGTGCAGGCGGGACATTGCCATCCATAATTTTGATGGTTTCGGAATAGAAACTTTTACAGGAGTCGGAAGTAATAATTGTCAGGCTCACCGTTCGGTAAGGATTTGGCTCTGGGTCGGTAGGGCCGGCCATCAACGGGTGGTTGAAAATGTGCCTTGGATTTTGTTCCGTGCTGGTATTTCCATCGCCGAAATCCCAGTACCACAATTTCACATTTCCTTCCGACTTGTCGTAGAAATCGATTACCGTGGCTGGCAACATCGTCATCACCTTGGTATTCACTTCATACTTGAATTGGGCTTTGCAGGAGCCGTTGGCGCTGCTGGTTAGGGCACTGCCCGTAATTCCTGATAAGAAAAGGGCAAGAAGTAAAAGTTTTTTCATAGCGCATAATTTTAAACCAAACTAATTACTAGACGGTTACCGCCCGAAAAAGGTTGCGCCTTTCTGAAGAAGATCATTCAAAAAAAAACAAAATCAGCGCGTTGGGTTTTGAGATTGTGCCTAAGAAAAAACTTATACTGAACCCGTATTTGAACCGACCGGGGTGCGAAAATTTAAAAAAAACAGCAACTTACAGTTTCAGCTTTTCTGTCTTGATGGTGGTCTCTGATTTTTCGGTTTTAACCCCGCAAGTGCCGAATCCCAGCAGTGCATAAAACGGGCAACACTGGCGCAGACTGGTCATCAGCAATACAATGGCAATGATAATCAATGCGTTAGCCCATGTCCCCTCAACTATTTTGGTGAAATAAAGTGTGCCCAGAATGAGAGCCAGGATGAACCGGACGATCCGGTCGATTTTCCCAACATTGTGTAAATTCATAACTAATTGTTTAAATGTTTGGGCACAAAAGTACTACTTTAATCGTTCTGAATGGTGACTTAGGTTACCGGTTCACCAGAACGAACCCAGTTTCTGCAATTTTTCACCCCAAATCCTGATTGATAGTAACTTAAGGCTCCATAAAAAAGTATCAGTGATTTCAACAGTCTATCCTGACGAATTTTTTTTCACCTGAAATGCAATCAGGATATTTTTAGAACCAACCACTGACCTTTAAAATCCCCGTCTTAACCTGATGACCGCGAGGATTTGGGGTAAATTCATCTGAAAATCTTCGTACCTTCGCTTTGAATGGATAACCAGTTTCACATATCAGAAATCACGCAAGAATATGTCGATGAGCTTCTTTCGAAAGCCAACGATGCCCACTACCACGATTTTGAAGAGCTGATCATTGTCACAGAAGGAAGCATGGAGCATTTTATCGACTTCAATCTGGAGGTTGTAACGGCACCTTTTGCCTGCTATGTTTCAATGGGGAAGCTGCATCGCCTGGTTCCGCACAGCAACATGCGGGGTTGGATGATCAAGTACAAAACCGAATTTATCCCCGATTCGAAACTGAGTTTCTATTCCAATTTCTTTAATTCAACCAATATCCGGCTGGCACCCAACTCTTGTATCCAGCGGTTCATCCAGCTTTGCAAAATAATTGATGCCGAAAACATGCAGGAATTTATCGACTTTCCGACCATCCGTCACCTGATGAATGGCCTGATCTCGATGATCGATGCCGAACGGAAGCGGAATTTGCCCATTGACGGTGCGGTAAAAGCCTCACAAATAATTACGTTCAATAATTTTCTGAGAATTCTCGAAGCAAATTTCCGGCGCGATGAAGGCGTTTCGTTTTACGCCGGAAAGATGAACATGTCGGAGCGAAACCTGAACCTGATTTGTAAAAATAATTTCCAGAAAAGCGTTTCCGAAATCATTGAAACCCGCAAACTGATCGAAGCGAAAAACCTGTTACTGCATTCCGATAAAACGGTTTCCGAAATCGGTTTTGAGCTCGGATACAACGAAAAATCATATTTTACCCGCGTCTTTCATGCCAAAATGGGGATCACCCCGTCGCGCTTCCGCGAAATGACCCAAAGCATAATTTCCTAAAAGTACCACTTCTTTTCCTGAAACTGTTACCGCTTGCCTTATTGACTGTTGCATCTTTGTATCATTAAAAATTCACCATTAAATTTTACAAAAATGAAAACACAGGAAACAAAATGGGCAATCGACCCTTCGCACAGCAAGGTCAGTTTTAAAGTAAAACACCTCATGATATCGAATGTATTGGGAAACTTCAAGGAATTCGAAGGACAGGTTAGTTCTGCTGAAAATGATTTTTCCGGCGCAGTCATAAACTTCTCACTGAACACGGCATCGATCGACACCGAAATTGCCGACCGTGACGCACACCTGAAAAGCCCCGATTTTTTCGATGCTGAAAAGTACCCGAAAATCAATTTCTCCGGAAGCGGGATGAAAGATTTGGGCGACGATATGTATGAACTGACCGGTGATCTGACCATCAAAGACGTTACCAAACCGGTGATTTTGTCGGTTGAATTTGGTGGAATCATGACCGATCCGTGGGGAAATGTGAAGGCCGGATTTTCGATCAACGGAAAAATAAACCGGAAAGACTGGGGCCTGAACTGGAATGCTGCACTGGAAGCCGGAGGCGTTTTGGTTGGCGAAGAAGTGAAAATATCAGGCGATATTGAACTGGCAAAAGTAGCCAGTTAAAGATTTCGGATTAACGATTAACGATTGCAGATTAACGAATTTAAATCTTCAATTGTTAATCGTTGATCGTTAAACTTCAAATCGAAGAAATATGCAGATGAAGTACATTGAAATCAATCAGTTAATCACATCCGGGGAAAATACTTCGCGGATGCCTGTTTTGTTTGCCGGGCATGGAAGCCCGATGAATGCCATCGAAGAAAATGAATTTGTTCAGGGTTGGCGAATTCTTGGAAAGACGTTGCCGCATCCGAAAGCCATTCTATGTGTTTCGGCGCACTGGGAAACGAAAGGAACCTATGTGACGGCCATGCCGAAACCTCCGACCATTCACGATTTCGGTGGTTTCCCAAAAGCATTGTACGAAGTGGAATATCCGGCGCCTGGAAGTCATGAACTGGCAAACGAAACCAAACACACGATTACAAAAACCACCGTTGGGCTTGACGAAAAGTGGGGATTGGATCATGGTGCATGGAGCGTCATCCGCCGAATCTATCCGGAAGCCGATGTGCCGGTTATTGAAATGAGTTTGGATTACAGTCAGGCGCCGAAGTACCATTACGATCTGGCCAAAGAACTGGCCTCACTCCGGAACAAAGGAGTATTGATCATCGGAAGCGGAAATATGGTGCACAACCTCCGGCTGGTTGCCTGGAACAGAATGAATGAACCTGAATTCGGTTTTGATTGGGCCATTGCAGCAAACGATAAATTGAAGGCACTCATTGAATCGGGTGATTTCAAAAGCCTGATTAATTATACCAATCTTGGCCGCGAGGTGCAACTGGCGGTTCCAACTCCTGATCATTATCTGCCTTTACTTTATGCCCTTGCCTTGAAAGAAAAGGACGAATCCATTTCCTTTTTCAACGACAAACCGGTGATGGGATCACTGACGATGACTTCGGTGAAAATCGGATGAGATTTACCTGGAATTTGAGACTGCGACTGCCTACTTCTTCAGCTCCCAGCTTACGCCGTCTTTGCCATCTTTAATGTCGAACCCGATGGCGGCGAGTTCGTTGCGGATTTTATCTGAAGTTGCCCAGTCTTTGTTGGCTTTGGCTTCAGCCCGAAGTTTCATCAGCAAAGCAACCACTTCGTTCAGCACTTCGCTGCTTCCGGTTTCGTCCTGATCTTCTGCTTTCAATCCGAAAATATCGAACACAAAGGCCTGATAAAGTATTTTCAATGCTTCCCGATCTCCGGCAGTGAGGGCCGATTTACCGTCGGCTACCGAATTGATGATTTTTACACCCTCGAACAGGTATGAAATGGCAATCGGGCTGTTCAGATCGTCGCCCATTGCGGCAAAACTATTGGCCGCCAATTCAGCAATATTTACTGAAGAAGTTTCGGAAACCGGTAAGGAATCAATTTTAGCAACCGCTTTCATCAGGCGTTCCAGTCCTTTTTCCGATGCCTGAAGCGCTTCGTTCGAGAAGTCGAGCGTGCTGCGATATTGTGCCTGAAGCATGAAAAAGCGGATGGTCATGGGCGAATAAGCCTTTTCGAGCAGCGGATGATCGCCGCTGAAAAACTCTTCCAGCGAAATGGCATTCCCGAGCGACTTGCCCATTTTCTGGCCATTCAGGGTAATCATGTTGTTGTGCATCCAGTAGCGGACCGCCGGTTTGCCGTGAGCAGCCTGTGCCTGCGCCATTTCAGCTTCGTGGTGCGGAAAGGTTAAATCCATTCCACCGCCATGAATATCAAACGTTTCGCCCAGATATTTGCAGCTCATGGCCGTGCATTCCATGTGCCAGCCCGGGAATCCGTCGCCCCAGGGCGAAGGCCAGCGCATGATGTGTTCGGGTGAGGCTTTTTTCCAGATGGCAAAATCCAGTCCGGAGCGCTTTTCGTTTTGTCCGTCCAGCGAGCGGGTGTTGCTGATCTGGTCCTCAATTTTCCGGCCTGAAAGTTTCCCGTATTCATTTTCGGCGGCAAATTTCACCACGTCGAAATAGATGGAGCCATTGCTCTCGTATGCGTATCCGGAATTCAGGATTTTCTTGACTTCTTCAATTTGTTCGATAATATGGCCTGAAGCGCGCGGCTCAATGCTGGGCGATTCCACATGGAGCATCTGCATCGCTTTATGGAAAAGATTCGTGTATTTCTGCACCACTTCCATGGGTTCCAGTTCGTCGAGTCTGGCTTGTTTTTCAATTTTATCTTCGCCTTCATCGGCATCGGCAACCAGGTGGCCAACATCGGTAATATTCCGTACGTAGCGCACTTTGTAGCCAATCTGCTTCAGGTAGCGGAACAGCAAATCGAAAGTAATGGCCGAGCGTGCATGACCCAGGTGTGGAGGCCCATAAACGGTCGGTCCACAAACATACAACCCAACCTTGCCGGCAACGAGCGGTTCAAAAACTTCTTTCTTTCGGGTAAGTGTGTTGTAGATTTGTATTTCCTGAATCATAGCCGTTGATTTTTGATGCTGCAAATGTAAAAATTATTGATGAGAACAAAGAGCCAGGTTATTGGGCTCAGGACCACAGTTATAAAAGATTTAAAGTTACGCAAATCGCAAAATTTAGATGAATATTGCGATTTGCTCGCTCATTGCGGGTTCAGGCAAAAATTCCAGATCTTTCTCCTGAACATTTACCAGATTTATTTAAATTTTCAACTTCCGGAGAAAATGTGCCGTTTTTTGCTGAAGAAGGGCCAAACCAAATTCTACTATCGTTGAAATGAATGGTAATTCGTTATATTTAAAGGCTTTCATTTTAAACTAATGCTAAAAATTTCTTCAGGCCTATGCAAAAAGCGGTAAACAACGAGCTAAAACTTCAGGATGGATCCAG
>JBBIHV010000016.1:0-25463 GCA_037446835.1 Sunxiuqinia sp.
AGTGATCCTACCGGGATTCGAACCCAGATCATAAGAACCGGAATCTTACATTCTATCCATTGAACTATAGGACCGGCTTGTTTTGCGTGCACAAAAATAATAATTCTTGACTCGAATCAACACCTTTCGCCAAAAAACCCTCGAAGGTGGTCGTTTTTTATTAACAGAAAAGGTGCCGTATTTGATTAGATGTGCCGGTTTGATTGGGATGTTAATATTTTTATCGTTGACCAAACCGCTTGTGATCAGAATTGTGCTACTTTTGAAAGAATTAAATCCACTATATGATCACGGCCATGTTATTGAAAGAATGTCGCCTGGAATTCGAAGAATATTTCCAGTCGATTCTGATTGATTCACCTGAGATTCAGCACAAAGTTGAGGATATCCGTACCCATTCACTCCGGGTGGTTGCAAATATACTCCTCCTTTCAAAGGTCGTCTTACAAAGCGATGAAGAAAGACAGCTTGCCGAAGTTATTGCCTTGTTTCACGATTTAGGCAAAGCCGCCATGTTTGTGCAGGGTACTGAATCGCCAACCAATATTCAACGCGACCATGCTTCACTTTCGGCTAAAATGATCCAGCAGATGGATTTTTTTCCAAAGTTGCCAGCCGACATTCAACTGATTATTTTAAAGTCAGTTGAAAACCATAATAAGCCCAAACTTCCCAAATTGGACAACGAACAGCAGACTAATTTTGCCCGTTTGCTCCGCGATGCCGACAAATTGGATATTTACGATTCTTCTTATCGCTTCTTCAAAGAAAAGTATGGGGTTCAGCCTTTAATGACTTTCGATTTGGTAAACCACGCCGAAGTCTCCGAGAAAATCCTGAAAAATATTCAGGCCGGAAAAATAGCACTTGTCGAAGATATGAGAACCATGAACGATTACAAATTGCTGCTCCTGTCCATGGCTTTCGACCTCAATTTTAAATATACTTTTCGAATCATGAGCGAAAAACAATATATCCAGAAAATATACGAGACCTTGCCCAAGCGCGACCAGATTATCGACGGCTACCGCGGTATCAAGCTGTTTGTCGAAAATAAGTTTGTTTCCTGAAAGCCGAGAAGATAGAATAAGTATGAGTAAACGATTGGTCTGTTTGTGCAATATGGTTACCGAAAAGGAAATCACGAATGCATTGAAAAATGGGGCTCGATCAACTCCTGATATTCAGAAAATTACCTGTGCCGGAACCACTTGTGGCCGCTGTTTGGTTATAATCGATGCCTTGGTCGTAGATTTTCTTGAAAGTTTGCCTGTCGATCAGCAGCAAAAAATTATTTTCGACGACAGCAGTAATTTATAGCTTTTCTCTGTGCCGATAGGTGATGTCTATTTCCCATTGTCAATCAGTTATATGTCGTTATTGGTTCAACTACGTGTTGACAAGATTGCTAATGACTTTTTCCTTTCTTCTTTTTCCTTTCAGCTTAGCTTACCCGTTTTATTCCTGAAAAATTCAGACGGTAATCGCTTGGGGTACAGCCTTTATTTTTTTTGAAAATCCGGTTAAAATTCGAAATGTTGAAAAAGCCACATCGGAAAGCAATTTCAGCATTGGTTTGGTTTGTTTCAGTCAACCAGCGTGTGGCAAAACCAATGCGGTAATCGTTCAGGAATTCGACAAACGATCTGCCCGTCCGCTTTTTCATCAGCCGCGAAAGAGTTGTTTCGGTCATGTTCAGCAGTGCAGCAACATCCTGTATTTTAATCTTTTCCTGATAATTCAGTTCAATGTATTCACATACTTTTTTAATCCGGTCGCTGTTGGCAAAATCAGAAGTAACCATCGCATCGGAGCACAATATTTTTTGGTTTTCAGAAACCGAAAGGATATGCAAAATGGAAATTAATTCGATGAAAGCTTCCAATCCGGTTTTTTGTGACAATTCTTGCAACCGCAGAGCGAGTTGTTCGGTGGTTGTTCCTGAAAATAAAATTCCCCTGGAAGCGTTGATAAGCAAGTTTTTGATGGGCTTCATCATGTTCCTTTCCAACAGGCTTTCTTCAATCAGGTTGCGGTGAAACTGGATGGTTATTTCGTGAATCCGGGTGCTGTTACATTTTCCGTTGTTCCAGCAGTGGTAAACATTCGGGCCAACCAGTACCATTTCGTATTCGCCGATCAGGCTCTGGTGATCGCCCACAATCCGTTCAGCCCCAGCGGCGTTGTAGATGAAATTTAATTCATATTCAGGATGAAAATGCACCGGAAAATCGAATTTGCTTTTTATCCGGTCAAACACCAAAAGGCAATCGCCTGGCGAGAGTGGAGTAATTTCGCGCTGAATATGTTGATTTAATTGCATCTTTTTTGATTTTGGTGCGATACAAATATAACAATGTTGGGAGCCAGCAAAATAGAATAAACAGGTGCTTTCCTGAAATATAATTCAAATTGTTGTTAGAATCGTCTGATTACTAAAACATTTTATGGAAATCCACCTATAGATTATTGTGCTCCCGGAGTTAGCATTTACTCTTGTTACAAAGGTAGCGGTTATGCAATTTTATCCGGAACATCCATGGCGGCATCTCATGTTGCCGGGTAGTTGCTTCTGGTGCTGTAAGTACAAATGGCTATGTTTCAGGCGATCCGGATGGACGTCCCGATCCGATTGCTCGCCGTTAAATCGAATCAAAAGAGGCTGTCTCCTTGCGGAACAGCCTCTTTTGCATGACGCATAACTGCAAGTGACCACTAATCTCTTTTAGCAACCCAATCTACGGCACAGCCGATGTGCTCTTTCACTTTCGGATCTTGAAAAGCTTCCGGAGTGTGGCCAAATACCGTGTAGAACGAACGGATGTTCCCCAATTCCTGATACCAGATTAGCGGATGATCGCCCATTTTCCATTTGTCGTCCTTCAAGGTTTCCGGATCCAGCGAAGTTTCGTCGAGGCGGGCCAAAACATGGACTTTTGCACGTGGATTTTCCTTGAATGAATACCATTCGTCAACCGTGCGATAAGTTTGCATTCCCTTGAATGGCGCCATCGCCGGATGATCGGTATTTTCAAAAATCACGGTTCCGGCCTGACATTTTGGATGGGTCTTAAAATAGGCCCCGTTCAGCTTGCCATACCAGGGCCAATCGTATTCGCAATCGGCCGCGGCGTGTATTCCGAGAAAACCTTTCCCGGTGTTCATGAAATCTTCAAAAGCTTTTTGCTCCTGATCATTCAAAACATCCTGAGTGGTGTTCAGGAAAACTACGACATCAAAATTTTTTAGAAATCCAGGCGTGAAAAGTTCTGAATTTTCGGTAGCGGTTAAAACCCATTTCCGTTCCTGGGCCAGGTCGCTCATCATTTTCAGCCCCGAAGAAATGGATTGGTGCCTGTAACCTGAAGTTTTGGAAAAGACCAGCACATTAATTTTTTTGTCCTGCGCCATTCCTGATAAAATCAGAAAAAATAGCAGGCCAAAAATGATTGAAAGTTTTCTCATGGTTAAATTTTTTAAGTTTATTTGGTTGTACAAGGATACAAATTTTCAGGCAAATAAAACGGGCCTGCCAGAATCCGTTTTTTCTGAACCAAAACACATACAGATTCATTCCGGTGAAAAAAGGTTCGGGCAAACCCGTTTTGTCCTGATCTGATTTTAAACCAGTTGAGCTTATTTATTTCCTGGTATAGGAGCTGGTTGACTTGTGGTTTGTACCGTTCCTGAAGCATTTTTCTTATCTATCGTTTGTGGTTCCCATCCCATCAAATAAAGCAGGACGAAAAATCCGAGAATATATGCAACCAAAATATGCCATCCGGCTTTCAGCCAGTTTATTACTGAGCGGGCCTGATGAAATTTGCTCGAAATGGCCACTCCGGCTGAAGATCCAAACCAGATGATTGATCCGCCGAACCCGACGGCATAAGCCAGCATTCCCCAGTCGTAGCCATTTTGTTCGAGCGCCAGTTTGGTGAGCGGAATGTTGTCGAAAACGGCTGAAACAAATCCGAGTGAAAAGGCTGTTTGCCACGATGCAACCGGCAATTCCTCTACCGGCATGAGCGAGGCGCAGGTGACCAGCGAAAGCAGGAAAATGGAACCACTGATGGCATTTTTCGCTTCGTGCCAGTCTGTTTTCCGGAAGGTGGCTCCGATCAGGATGGCAATCCAGACGCCCAGCGCCGGAAAATCGAAAAAGACATTGGTGAAAATGGCGAACAATAAAATCAGGATTACAATTCCCAGGCGTAACCAATCAATTTTTACATCCGATTTGGCATCTTTCTGGATCGGTTGGTACCGGTCCTGCTGAATGGACGCAATGACCGAAAAGAAAGCCACAGCTACAATGGCCGCCACGTAAGCGTGAAAAACATTAAACGGATGCACCCCTTCGATCCACATCAGCGTAGTGGTTGTATCGCCAATCACGCTGCCCGAACCTCCGGCATTGCTGGCCGCCACAATGGCGGCAATGTAGCCCAGGTGAACGCGGCGGTTAAACACGACCAGGGCAATGGTCCCGCCAATGAGGGCTGCGGCAATGTTGTCGAGGAACGACGAAATGACGAAGACAGCCAGGAGTAGAACGAGCGGTCCTTTCCAGTCGTTGGGCAACAGGTTGGGCAAAAATTCCGGAACACCAGATTCCTCGAAATGCTTGGCCAGTAGCGAGAAGCCGATCAGAAGCCCGAAAAGGTTCAGGATCACGCTCCATTCGCCTACCCGCATACTTTTGTGGATGATTTGGTCTGCAAAAGCAACGTGCCCGAATAAATGTTCAGGCAGGTTGAACGCGGGGTCAAACAAAAATTTAAAAATCAGGATGGCTGTCAGGCCAATAAGGCCAACTTTGAGTGTGTGATGGTGAAACAGGGCCACCCCCAGCAGTGTAAACCCGAATATTATAAATTCGGGTCTGAGACCTAAAATAAGTGGTATGGTTTGTTCGGTTATCATAGATGTTTGGTTGAAGGATTAATTCAAAGGTTTTGAATTTTCAGATTTTGATATTTTAAATCAGTTTTTGAAGGTAAAAAGAAATTCATAAAGTCTGACTTTTTTTTGAAATTTGCATGGCGATTTAAACTTGATTTTATTTCGGAGATACCAAATGATAAAAGTTTTACGTTTGTTCAGAATGAACAGTAGATCAAATTGCTAGATATGACAAAATCTGAAAATAAATTGACTTTCCCGGTTCTTCAACTGCTTGTCTTTTTGTGTGTATTTCAGGTGTCCATGCTATCAGGCCAGAATGTTTTGCCGCAAAAAGGAATTTACGACGGTAAGGTTGGGTCTGATCAGGTAATCCTGGTTGCCGAGTCGTCGGACGCTGCATTTATGAAAGGTTACTTTGTCGAGAACCGGGGAAAGGCAGTTGAAGACAGTCATGCTTTTACCCTGAATGGTTCTGGAAAGCGCACTTTTTTTCAGTCTGATCTTTATTTGGCGAAATTAAAGTCTGCTACTTTTTCACCTGAAAAGATAAGCGGAACGATGATTTTGCTCAATAAAAAGCGACGCTTTTTCTTTTGGCGTCAGAAAGCTCCGTTTCGTTTCGACCTTCGTCCCGAAATCCCGGATAAGACTACCCGGCGATATCAGGATGAAATCTTTCCGACCGTTGAAATCAAATCAGATCTTTTATACGGAAAGGCAAAAGGTTACTGGACCAACTCGCCGTACACCGACGATCCATACATTACCGTGCTGAGCAAAGGGCTGATCAAGTCATTTAAAGATCCTGAAATGCTTGATCTGAACCTGGATGTTTATTATCCCAAAGGCGATTTTTTTAAGAACAGGCCTTTGGTGATGCTCATTCACGGCGGAGCTTTTTACATAGGGAGCAAAGAATCGGTAGCCGAAAAATCACTGGCTACTTCTTTGGCAAAAAGGGGTTATGTGGTGGCTTCAATCAACTATAGGCTTGGATTTAAAATGGTGGCCAGTGACGTTGAAATGAGTGGTTACCGAGCCATTCAGGATGGCCATGCAGCTCTTCGTTTTCTGGCGCACAATGCCAAAGGACTGGGGATCGACCCAAACCAGATTTATGTTGGAGGAACCAGTGCCGGCGCTGTAGCTTCGTTAAACCTTGCCTTTCTGGACAATAATAATTTACCTGAGCGGATTAAACAGGCCATAAAAGATGGAACAGCAACAAAGATTGAAGCTTCTGGAAATAAATACTCCGAAGCTTTTAAGATCAAAGCTGTGGCAAACATGTGGGGGGCGGTATCCGATCTGAATATCATCAGCAAGGATAAGAAGGTTTCGGTTTTATCCATTCATGGCACGGCCGATGATATTGTCCCTTTCACCCATGATTATCCCTTTCAGAATTCAATGATGATCAACCGTCTGGTGATGGATAAAATGTACGGCTCAAAACCAATTCACGACCAGTTGCAAATGTTGGGGATGCGGAACCGACTGGTTACCCTCAAAGGGCTGGGTCACGAGCCTGAATTGGAAACGGCAACTAAACTGAATCAATATATGGATACAATCACTACCCAGGTGGCCCGGTTTTTTTATGAGGAAACTGCTCCGCAAATTAGCCTGCCAGCCAGTCAGCTCAAGGTTTCAGAAACTGCTGACCAGAAATCTGTGTTTTACGAAGTGAGCAATGGCGATCCGGTTCAGGTTAGTGTTGAGGGCGGCGTCAAAACCAAATCTGACCCCAGGGATGCAACCGTTATCTGGTTCAGGAACAGCCCCGACCGAAAATTCATAATTCAGGCTACCAATAAGTTAGATGCCTGGATCACACAGACTTTTCCGGTTGAGCTGGTGAATTAACCAATTGTTCAGGATTTAGTAGTTAAGAATTGTTAAGTTTTCCTTAAATAATCATTACCTAAAGTTGTGAAATTAATAAATTGATACCTTAGCAGCGATTTAAAAAAAGGGGGGTGGATTTTCTTCAATCGAAGCGAACACTTAAATTTCTGTTGCTATTTTTTTTCATGCTTGCAATTTTCAGGTATTTTTACTGTTAATTTCTGGCTGAACAAATTGTGCGTCCAGAATGAACGAATTTGTTTTAACTAAAAGTAATTAAATCATTTCTATGTGTGATCGGGTTTCATTTGTTCCCATCTTTATTCAAACCAGGAACTTCCTTTTATAGCCTTTCGCTTTTTTCCTGAATGTCAGGTTGGTGTGAGTCGATTGGTTTTCTTTTTGTGCCTTTTTCAATTTATTCAGTTGATTTGTGAAGCCATTAATCCAACACAAAAGGTTATTTCCAATTATAAATTATTACTTTTGGGCATTAATTTCAAATATTTAGTTTATAAATAGCATTATAAAGTGCTGTATATATTATAAAACCATAAATAATTATAAAACTATTAATTTTTTAATCAATGAAATCAAATTCCAATTTTTCAAAGAGCCTGAAAGGAGGCTTTACCATGGCTATCATCCCAGTGTCACTGCTTGCAGCAATCCTGGTATATGTATTTGTTTTTGGTGATGGTTCTAATTTTGTGGGTGGGAGCAATTCTAACATTCCGATTCCTGGTAACTATTTTGGTATTATCTACAAAGGAGGTCCGATTGTGCCGCTTATTATTACTTTGTTGCTAACTGTTTTAGCATACAGTGTTGAACGCTATTTGGCCATTACCAAAGCTGCAGGAAAGGGCAGGGTAATCAATTTCATGGCCAGTATTAACGACCTTCTCGAACATGGCAAAATTGATGCTGCAAAAGAAAGTTGTAACCAACAGAAAGGATCGGTTGCCAATGTAATTTTCAGTGGTCTGGTAAAATATCAGGAAATGGAAAAGGAAAAATCTCTTCCGAAAGATCAAAAGATTGTTTCTATCCAGAAAGAAATTGAAGAAGCAACTTCACTTGAATTGCCAGCTTTGGAACAAAATTTGGTAATCTTATCAACCATTGCTTCTATCGCTACACTGATGGGACTTCTTGGTACGGTTATCGGCATGATCAAAGCATTCTCGGCTTTGGCTAATGCCGGCGCCCCTGACTCTGTACAGCTTGCATCCGGTATTTCTGAAGCTTTGATTAACACTGCATTAGGTATTGGTACATCTGCTTTGGCTATTATTTTTTATAATTTCTTTACCACTAAAATTGACAAGTTGACCTACTCAATTGATGAAGCAGGTTTTACTATTGTTAATACTTACGCTGCAAAAAATCAATAAGATAAAATAAAAAATGCCAAAGGTAAAAGTACCCAGAAAAAGCACGACAGTTGATATGACTGCCATGTGCGATGTGGCTTTTTTATTGCTAACATTTTTTATGCTTACATCCAATTTCGTAGCAAAAGAACCAATTGTTGTTGCTATACCTTCATCGGTTTCTGAAATTAAGATACCGGAAAGAGACATAGAAACAGTTTTGATCGATAAAGACGGAAAGGTTTTCTACGGATTGGATACCCAGCAGGATCGGAAAGAAGTTCTTGATAATGTAGGTAAAGCTTACGGTATTACCTTCACCGACAAGGAACTTACTGAATTCAGTAAGATCAGTTCATCGGGAGTTCCAATAGAAAAAATGAAAGCATTTCTTGCCTTATCCTCTGAAGCAAGAGATAGTAAAGAAGCAGCACTTGGAATACCAACTGATTCGTTAAACAATCAGTTCAAGGTATGGATCAAGACAGCAAAGCAAATTAATCCTAAACTGAGGCTTGCCATCAAGGCTGACCAGCAGACTCCGTATAAGGTTATAAAAAATGTCATGAATACGCTTCAGGATCTTAGGGAAAACAGGTACAACCTGATCACCAGTCTCAAGACGGTTTCAACTAAATAGAAAGGAAAGAACTATGGCTGAAATGCAAGTACAAGAAAAAGGCAAAAAGGGTGGTAAGCCGAAAACGAAGAAACAAAGTGTACGCGTTGATTTAACGCCGATGGTTGATCTTGGTTTTCTTTTGATCACTTTTTTTATGCTTACTACATCAATGCTTAAACCGCAAACGATGGAAATTGGTGTGCCTTCAAAAGATAAAGTGAATGAAGATGAACAGAATAAGGTGAAAGCTTCTCAGGCAATTACGATTCTGCTGAGCAAAGACAACAAACTGTTTTATTACTTTGGGACGCAGGAAAATGGGGTCGATCCTGAAGTGATCGAAACTGATTATTCATCAAACGGGATTCGGAAAATGTTGATCCAGAAAAATGCCGAAGTAATGATGAAGGTGGATCAATTGAAAACTGACAGAGCTAACCGGAAAGTGAGCGAAGAAGATTATCAGAAAAAACTGACGGAATACAGATCTGCTAAATCCGCGCCTGTTATTATGATAAAAGCCACTGATGATTCGAACTATAAAAATCTGGTTGACATCTTGGATGAGATGAATATCTGTAATATAGCTCGATATGCTATTGTAGATATTACACCTTACGACAAGGGATTGATTGATAAAAAATCACCCCCGGCGAAGTAATCAAACCTTAGAAAACAGTCTATGTCTCAAAAAATAAACTTGTTTAACGAAGCCTGGGTCGATCTTCTTTTTAAAGGTCGAAATCAGGAATATGGAGCTTTTCAACTTAGGAAAGATAGTTCGAGGCGTCATCGATGGGGAATAATTATCGCCCTCATTTTCTTTGCACTTATAATCACTTTACCCGTAATTTACAAGCAGATTATATCGAAGGGCAAGGAAAGGAATGTGGAAGTGACGACCTTGTCAAATATCCAGATCGACCAGAAGAAGATTGAAAAGCCGAAGGATATAATCATTGAAAAACCTGCCCCGCCACTAAAATCTTCCATCAAATTTACTCCGCCGGTGATTAAGCCCGACGAAGAAGTTAAGGAAGACGAAGTGATAAAGACGCAGGAAGAACTTAAAAAGTCGGATGTAGCCATTTCCGTCGCTGATGTGAAAGGTACCGACGAGGTTAATGGTGTTGATATTGCTGAACTCAACAAAATGACTGTTGGGGAAGATACGACGTCAACACCCTATACGTTTGTTGAACAAATGCCCCAGTTTCCGGGTGGTGAAGTAGCTTTGCGAAAATTTTTGGCAACCTCGGTGAAGTACCCGGTAATTGCTCAGGAAAATGGCATTCAGGGAAAAGTTTATGTCAATTTTGTGGTCGATGTCAACGGAGGAATCTCAAATGTGAAAGTATCACGTGGGGTTGATCCTTCAATTGATAAAGAAGCTGTGCGGGTCGTAAAATCCATGCCAAAGTGGATTCCTGGCAAGCAGAACGGTGAAGCCGTTCGGGTTAGCTATACTGTACCAATAAACTTTGTACTCGAATAAAGATGAAACTAAGAAACATTAAATTGTTCTATAGTTTTTTTATTGTGGTTTTGTATTTTGTGTTTGGTATCCTCCTGCTTTTTAAGTATTTGGTTTGGCGGGAGGTGCCAAACATTAGTTTAGGTATTTTTGGTGTTGTGGTATTGCTGTATGGATTATTCAGGGGATACCGGACATACATGGAATATGTGGAATCGAAAAAAGAAGAGGATGCAACAGAGTAGGTTCAAGCTATTTATTTTTGCTGCTTTGGCTATCATGTTGATATCAGCTTGTCACAGGCGGCCAAGGCAAATACCGGACACAATATTGACCGGTAAGGCTACCATTGCTGCCGATGAAGCTATACAACCCATGGTTAATGCCGAATTGGGCGTGTTTTATAGTATATATAATTATGCATCAATCGATTGCAAGTTTTTGTCGGAATACGATGCGATCAACCTTTTGCTTCAGGAAAAAGTTAGACTGGTAATTGTGACCCGGCCCTTAAACCAAAAGGAGACTGATTTTTTAAAAAACAAAAGTATCATTCCTGAATCTATTCCACTGGCTTACGATGCAATTGCCGTAATTGTAAATCCTGAAAATAAAACGGTAAGGCTGAGCACCTTGCAAATTGCAAATCTCTTGTCGGGAGTTGATTCAGACTGGAGCCAGGTTAACCCACAGGAAAAAGCCTTGCCGGTAAAATTGATTTTCGATGCCCAATCTTCCGGAATTATACGTTCGCTAAATGATTCACTGCACCTGAATAATAAAATTTCCGGATCAATTATTTTTTCCGGATCAAGCCAACAAGTGATTGAAAGTGTAGCTTCCGACCCCAATGCCATTGGGTTTGTTGGCTTCAACTGGTTGAGCGAGCAGGAAAATCCCAAAGTTCAGGAAGCCCTGCAAAAAGTTAAGCTCCTTGCTGTTTCAACCGTTGCTAAAGCCGACAGTACAAATAGTTTCATACCTTCGACGGCAACTTTATTTAATAAACAGTATCCGTTAACCCGGAAAATTTATGCCTTATATACCGATCCTGCGGCCAGTCTTGCAAGGGGATTTTTGTCCCATCTGACATCTGAACGAGGTCAAAAAATTATTTATCGTATTGGATTAAAGCCTGAAAACGATTTTCAACGACTAGTAACAATTAAAAACGATTTATAAATGAAACTATATGTAGTGCTTAGTACCTTTCTGCTCGTATTTGGGCTGAAAACCCTGTCAGCACAATCCGAGACGGATGGCTTCATTAAACTGAACCAGAAGGATTACCCGGATGCACGTAAAATTTTTGCTTCGATTCTGAAAACCAAACCTGAGAATGCCCCTGCACTCTTTGGAATGGGCGAATGCTATTATTACACAGGCAAGCTGGATTCGGCCAAAATCTTTTACCAGAAAGGGATTCAGGCTAGTTCGTCGTATGCCTGTAATTATGCCGGACTGGGTAAAATAAACCTTAAATCTTCGCCTGCTGAAGCCGGGGATAACTTTAAAGATGCTGTTCGGAAATCGAAAAAAGATGCCACCGCATTGGTGAATATTTCCAGGGCTTATTTCGATCTGACACCTAAAAACCTGGATCAGGCAAAACATTACATTAATCTGGCCATTGCCGTTGATGCAAAGAATGCCTCAGCTTACTTTTTAAATGGACAGATTGAACTCGAAAAAAATAATCCAAGCGGCGCTTCGCAGCAGTTTGAGCAGGCAATCTATTTCGATCCGAACCTGTTCGAGGCCTACTTTTTACAGTCGCAAATTATGCAAGGTGCACACAATTATGCACAGGCAGTCGAATACCTGAACAAGGTCATTGCTGTTAAGCCTGATTACTGGCTGGCTTATAAAAAGCTTGGTGAACTAAATTACGTGAATCAGAAATATGCCGATGCGGCCACTAATTTCGCCACTTATTTTAAAAATGTACCTGCCGATAAAGATGTTACACACTATGCGTTTAGCTTATTTTTCGACAAACAGTACACCCAGGCCCGCGAATTAATCGACAACCTTGTTAAACAAAATTCTAACGACTATGTCTTGCTCAGGCTCATGGGCTACATCAGTTACGAAACCAAAGATCTTGTAAATGGTAAAGCTTACATGGATAAGTTTTTTACAGTGGTTCCACCCGATAAAATTTTGGTTGATGACTACTCGTATTATGGCAAGATGCTGAGCGCAGCAGGAAACGATTCTTTGGCCATTATAAACTATAAATTGGCCCTGACAAAAGATTCGACCCAGTATCAGATTTATGATGATATGGCTAAATCGAGCATGAAGATGAAAAAGTATGAACAAGCACTTCAATACAGTTGTACATTCTTGAAAAAGAAACCTAACCCAATGATTGCCGACTATTATCAATTGGGTATCGACTATTATTCAACGGCCAATAACCTGGATGTAAAAACTGATTCGCTTAAGCAATTGAAATATTTCCATGCTTCCGATTCGCTGTTTGCCAAGGTCGAAGTTTTTTCTCCAAATTCATATCTGGGCACTCTTTGGCGGGCGCGTGTCAATTCGGCAATCGACAAAGAAACTACACTCGGTTTGGCAAAACCTTTCTATGAAAAAGCCATGGCTATCCTGATTAAAGATCCGGTCAAATACAAGAGGGAACTTTCTGAAATTTACGCCTATTTAGGGTTTTACTATTACCAGAAAGATGACAAACCAAATTCGATTGATAACTGGAAGAAGCTTCTGGAGATCGATCCTGAAAATCTCAAAGCCCAGGAAGCGATTAAGGCGCTCGAGAAGAAAAAATAGGGTCAACTAAAGTTGCCTAAAGTGCTGAAATAAGATATTTGATGGGATAGCAATTTGCTGTCCCATTTTTTTATTGAAACCGACGGTTGGATTTATAACTTATTCCTGAAATCAGAAGTTAACTTCTTCCGGTTTTATCTCCGGCCCGGGCACGAATTATCTGTGGCAAAAGCCTGGCAATTCTTAAGTTCGGGCTTTTTTAAAAGTATAAAATTGGCCCTGATTACCGGTAAAAAATATAATACCAGAACGTGTCACCAAATCTTTTGAACAAATCGCTTTGAGCGGCGGATTTGTTGTTCCCGAATTGCCCTAAAGTTTTGATGTAGCTGCTGAACTGGTCGATGGTGGCAGGCCTGAATTTCAAGTTTTCCAGAGCAGTTGCATCGCCCATCTGCAGCATTTTGTAGGCCACTGCGGCTTCTTCGATGTATCGGGGCAAATAATCGGAATGGAAATCTTGGTACAACGGAATTATTTTTATCAGTCCTTTGATATCTTTTTTCAACAACAGGGATGCCGCTTTGTATTCCAGCGCTTTCCGGTTCAACGAATCGGTTTTCAGGACTCCTTCCAGATTGAGCAGTGGTTCGTCGGAAAGTACAAAAAAGTCGTTTCGCACCTTAATTTTGCGCTTTTCGCCCAGTTCCGGATCACTGTTCACAACGGCATCGCCCGCCAGGAATTTTTCAAAATTGCGGGCATCTTTCCGGTAGAAGAGTGTTTGGTTCAATTTCCAGATGTACTTTTCGGCCATTTTGTAGTTGCCGTTAATCAGTTCGGTCTTGATCAGCATTTTCAAACCTTCGGGCGTAAGTCCCTTCATCACCATATTTTCGTAAGCCCAGCGCTGCGCTTCGTTAATCATCCCGATGGAATAATAGAAGTAGCCGCCGCGTTTCAACACTTCGGTTTCCATTTTCCAGGGCAGGAAAAGTGTTTTGCCATCGGGACTTTGCCTGAATTGGAACAGCTTTTCGGTCAGTTGGTTGCTTTCGTTCAGCGCAACATTGGTCAGGAAATTGGTCAAGATGTTGGCCGACGGGTGCTGACGGTTGTATTCAATTACCCCGGAATAATTGCCTTGGTAAAAAAGCTTCTCGACCCTGAAATAGTTACGATCTTTCGCGTCAATTTGCTTAAAAATAATCAGGACTGAAGCGGTAATCAGTAAAAATGGAACAGCCAAACGGAAAATTATTCCGGAGAAAAAACGTTCGTGAAGAAATTTTGGCTTCAGGAATGAACTGAACGGAAGAAGTACCAGCAAAGCTATGACCGTAAAAAATATGCGGTGACTGAAGTCGGGAAGGGCAGGCTGGAATGGATAAACCAGCAATTCCTTCAGGCTGAAATAAAAAATGAATTTTTCGGAAAAGTATAGGAAAACCAGTGCCAGCACCCAGAATGCGGCCAGTTTGACCCAGCGCTGTGACTCTTTTTTCAGGAGTAAGTGCAGTGTAAATTGGAGTGCAAAAATTAGTGCAAGGCTTCCGGTTGCAAAATACCAAAGCGGGAACAAAACCACTGGCAGCCAACCTTTCAGGAGTTTTTCGGATTTTATGACCAGATAAAATGCAAATAGCTGGAGCAAAACGCCCAAACTGTTAAAAAGAAAAACCGGGTATCCGGCCTGAAAGGAAAACAAAACACCGCCCACCACGAAAGGCAGAAAAAGGGCATCGTTTCCGGAGTAATGTTGTAGAATTTTCATGGTTAAAAAAGCCGATCCCGAAATGGTGGAGGCAAGAATGAATGCACCAGCCAGTGGGTAATAATAAAAGGCGGTGAGAAACTCGCTGAAATACATCAGCAGGCCGCCGGGACGGTTCAGGTGGGCTGAAAAATTGTCGGACGAAAGCAAAAACAGACCTGATTTTTCCTGATAAAAGAAAACATAGTCGAGGTAAAAATAGAAACACACGAACGACGACAGGAACAAAATCAGGTGGGGCAGATGGGTGACAGCGAATCGGATTTTTGGGTTTGTAATAGTCATGGCAAGGCTTTCAGGAAAAGTTTAGTTTTTATTTTCGGACCATTTTGCCTGGATGGCAGGTTTCACGGCGACATCACGGATTTCGCCCGGGTTGAGTTCAATTTTTGAATCGGCAAACTCCGGAATGTTGTAGGTTTTCAGGAAATGATCGTAAAAAAACGGATCTTCCTGCGGAAGGATGAACGGTTTTTGCTCGTTACCGGTTTCATCAAAATAAACGATGTACGGCCTGGCGGTCAGGCCATCGTCGCGTTTGCTGCTGAAAACCAGCCACCGGCCATTGGTTGACCACGAATGGTAGCTGTCGGCAAAATCGCTGTTCGAACGGAGAGGCCGGGCTTCCATGGTCTGCAAATTGATCAGGTAGAGGTCGGCATCTTTGTGCCAGATGGGGAAACTTCCGTAGTTGTGATAGGTGAAAACCAATCGTTTTCCATCGGGCGAAATGCGTGGAAATGAGGCGCTTTTTCCTTTCGACGAAGCATCGAAAATCAGTTCAGGACTGGCAAATTTGCGGGTTCCTGGATTGAATTTTGCCCGGTATAAATTGTATCGAATGTCGCGGTAATCAAAGGTTTTGCCAACCTGTGCGGCCCGGCTGAAATACAGGAACTTTCCGTCTGGCGACCATTCCGGGTATGTATCCATATAACGGTTGTTGTTTTCCAGCCCGGCATCCATCAGTTCGTTTTTGTCAACATCGTAAAGAATGATGGTGGAAGCCAGGTCGGTAACATCAATCTTTTTTAATTCGCTCGAATGAAACTGCTGCACAATTTTGTTCGACGAAAAAGCGACAAATTTTCCGGAAGGGTGCCAGCGGGGGTACACCGCCCCGTTGGCCATTTCCTTGGTTTTCAGGTTAAATTTTTTCAGGCCGTCTTTCGTGACAAAATACGTTCCGCCCATCGAACCGCGAACATGGAACATAAAGCTTGAAGTTTTGCCCTGGTTGAACGAGTGGCAGTTCACACAGTTTTGGTCAACAATGCTGTTTTCTATGAGCGAACTTTCGTCGAAATTTTCGAGGTTCCTTTCCTTGATGCTGATTTCCGACCAGCTTTCGTAGCCCGGAAGCAGAAGCCGGTAAAACAGGTACGGATCGATTTTCTGTTCGGCAATTTTATTCAAAATAGCCTGAAATTGCTGCCATTTCCCGTCTTTCTTTACTGAAACGCTGATGCTGAGCGTGCTTCCGGCGTTTTCTCCAAGCAACTTTTTCCAGCTCGGCAGAGGTATTTCTATGCTGCTTTTTTCTGAAGAGATTTCGATGGCCTTGCCCTTTCCGGAAGAAATCCTGACGAAATAAGATTCGCCGGGTTCGGTTACCGCAAAATTCATCGGGGCAATGTTGGGGGGAATGATAATTCCTGAATAATCAGGTTTGATGGCCGGTTGATGGTTCATTTGAGTCACATTTCCGTTTGGGGCCGACGAGCACGCAAAAAATAACAGCATCAGAAAAGCGAAGGAAACTGGATTTTTCAGGATCATCTTTCAGGTTATTTAAGTCGATTTTTAGAACTTGAAATGTAGGAAAAATTATTTATCCGATGAAACAACCTGCTAATAACCTGAGTGTGAAATGAGCAAATGATCTAAGAGAATTACCAAAGTTTCAAAGAGAGAACGTATTAAACTAAAACATACAAATCATCCTGCTGTGTGCCAAAATTTTTGCCGTGACTCGTTATCATCTGTTAACTTGTTTCTGCCCCCACACTTGTGCATTTTAAATGCTAGATAATGTAATAAAATTTCTTCTACGTTTTTTCACCGATTTTCAAGTTTATTCTAAGTGTATTTTTATTCTAATACTATTGCAATACTGTTGCTCTAATCTTGTAGAAAAAAATAAGATGTGGAGATTCATATTGCTTTTCATAATGCTTTTTTTCTTTTCTGATGTTATTTATCCGGCTGTAATTAAAGGGCATGTAAGTGATTCAAAATCAGGCGAATTACTGGTTGGTGCAACAATTTCAGATGAAAGCCAGAAACATTATGCTATTTCAGACAATAAAGGGAATTATACTATTTCAGGCCTGCAAACAGGGAAATATGTTATTTCTGCGCAGAGCCTCGGATACCTCGAATCAACCAAACAGCAAATTACAATAAGCACAAGTACCGATATTATCCTTGTTGACTTTTTGTTAAAACCTTTGAATATTGATCTGGAAGGTGTTAATGTTACCGCAAAGGGAAATAAGGAAACAGAGGCAAGTGCCAGAAATGATGAAAGAGTGGCTTTTAATGTTATGAATATAATTTCTGCAAATACCATCGAATCACTTCCTGACCTTAACGTGGCCGATGTCATGCAGCGGATGTCGGGCATCTCAATGACTAAAAACAGCTTTGGCAGCAATTCAAACTTAATTATCAGAGGGATGCCCCCGAGGTACAACAGTGCCTTGGTCGATGGGGTAGTTTTGCCCAGTACCAGCTCATCAGGCAGGTCTGTTTCAATGGATATGTTTGGTTCAGAGTTGGTTGAGCGTATTGAAGTTATAAAATCGTTAACGCCGGATCTTGAAGGTGACGCCCTAGGAGGAACGGTTAATATAAAAATGAAACAAGCTCCTGACACCCTATTCTTTAAAGTACAGGGTGGTTCAGGCTATAACCAGTATTATTTTGATCATAACTTTTTAACCTTCGATAACAGTACTGTTGCTGCTAAAGATTTTAGTGCACTTTATGGTCCTGATTATCTGGCTAAGGAATCAGAATTTCCTAGGAAGAATTTGATTGTGATACCCAAACAGGCCCAGCCCGATTTAAATTTGAATTTTTCGCTGGGAAACAGGTTTTTAAATAAAAAGCTTGGAGTATTGTTTGCCATGAGCGCTCAAAATACCTCACAGGCTAATACTTATGATTACACCAGTTATACTCCCGATCCTAATACAAATAAATCGGTAGTGGACTACTGGGAAAGCCAGGTGTACAGCAAAAGTCAAAAAAAATATGGTGGATATGTTAAATTTGATTATCAGATAAACCAAAACAATCAAATATCCTTATTTAGTTCATTGTTTCAAACCAACGAATTAAGGGTGAGGGAATACTCCGACAGGCAAGCCGAAAATGGTGGATCGAATATTCGTCCGATTGAGACACAAACAGAGACAGATAATTCAGGCATTTTATGTACTACTCTAAAGGGCGATCACAAATTATTAAACAACCTCGATTTAGACTGGACAATTTTATATGCAAAGGCCAGTTCAAACTCGCCTGATTTTGCAAGTATTGTCTTGTCAAAATTAGGAATTAACAGCCCTGCAACGCTTAATTATTCAAAACCGGTAATACGAAACTGGCAATGGGATATTGATGAAAACGAGTCGGCTTACCTGAATATCAACTACAAGCCCTTGCTTTTTGACCACCATTTCGATTTTAAAATGGGTGGAATGGCCAGGAATAAATTCAGGAAAAATTATGCCAACGAATACTTTTTTGATCCAACCCCAGACTATGCGAACTACCCAAATCCTGACCTTCTGACAGTTCCATTAACGAATCACCAAAACGATCAGCAACAAAAAGGAAATGCGAGTTTAAATCCTGGCAATTACAGGGCGTGGGAAGATATAGAGGCTGTTTACGGTATGGTTACCACGACATTTGGAAAATTAGAGATACTTACCGGAGCAAGGGCTGAGTTCACTTATATGACAAACCAGCATAATCAGAATAATTTGCAAATCCCGGTTGCAAGCTCAACGGTCAGTTATTTTGATATTTTACCCAGCTTGCACCTGACCTATAAAATTACAGAAAAGCAAAACCTTCGGTTTTCTTTTTATCAGGCCATAAACAGGCAAGGATACACCGAAATAATACCTTATTCAGATCCTCGTGCGGGGGCACAAAGTGGAAATCCAAACTTGCAGCATGCAACGGGCAGCAGTGTTGATTTGCGGTACGAGATGTATCCTCAACTCGAAGAAGTATTTACCGCAGGCCTGTTTTATAAACAGATAAACAATGCCATTGAAGAGGTTGTAAAATCCGGATCCGAAAATAGATCATTTCAGAACATTGCCAATTGCACCAATTATGGGTTGGAACTGGTAGCCATGAAATACTTTGGCAATTTCGGATTTACCGCCAATTATACATTTACCCATTCAGCGGTTGATGTACCCAAGCATTTTTTTGTTATAAAGGATAATGTGTACCAGACCACAATAACAAAAACTGAAACCCGTCCGTTAGTCGGACAATCACCCCACCTTGTAAATGTTGGAATATCATACCGAAATCAGCATCTAGGACTAAAAGCAAGCCTCGCTTATACCATGCAAGGCTACAATTTAGTAACCCCAAGCGATACCTATGGCAAAGACATTTATCAGGCAAATTACAATAACCTGGGCCTTTCATTAGAACAAAAGATTGGGAAAAGGTTATCCTTAAATGTGAAAGCCTCAAATATTTTAAATAGCCCAATTGAACGCTATATTAAAGATGACCGGACGCTTGTTGAACAATCATATAACTATCAGAGCTATTATATTGGCTTAAAATTTTCAATTTAATAATTAATATTTTCAATTATGAAAAATGTTACTTTCTATTTATTAACTGGGGTATTGGCATTGTCGTTTTTTGCTTGCCAGAAGAGTTCAGATACAAAATTGAACACAAACAACACTCCACCACCTGCCGGTTCGTTCATTAAAAGCAGTCATTTAAAGGGCACGTTGAAAGGCAGTCTGAAACAGGATTCGACCTACTACCTCGATGGCGATATGATTGTAAATGCAAAGGATTCCTTTGGTGTTTCTCCAGGTGCAATGATCATTGCTACCGGGAATTACAGAATTGAAATTGCTGGAACATTTATTAGTAACGGTACCGATGCAAAACCGATTACTTTTTCTGTTAAAGATCCTTCTACAGCCTATGCCAATCTTGGCTATGCTGGCTATTGGGGTGGAATATTGGTCGATTCAACTGCAAAATATGTAAGCATAAAATTTACACACATCAATTACACCGGTGGACCGGATAAAACGGGTAGTGCACAGGCAAGTTTTGATGTTGAAGGCAGTCAGAATTATGATGCAGGAGCTAAAATTATTTTTGAAGACAACTGGATGTTTGGCGGAATTGATGATGGTATCCATTTAGCCGGAAATATTACGTGCAGTGTCAAAAGAAATGTGCTGCAACGCTTAGGTGGCCCTGATGGTGATTTAATCAACATCAAAGCCGGAGCACATGGTGACGTGGCGTACAACTATATTTGGAGTTCTGCAAATAGCGGCATAAAATTGAATACCGGAAAAACAGTTTTGACGCCTCAAACCAAATGGAATATTTATAACAATACCATAGTTAATGGTAACTGGAGAAAAGTTGGCGAACTTTCCTCGGCCATCCTGATTGACCAGTTTTCAGCAGCCACCATCTATAACAATGTGATTGTCGGTTGCCGCAATGGGATCAATATTACTACAAAAGCTGATGTGAATAATTGCAAATACAGCAATAACCTCATTTACACGTATGACGCAAAAGTTGATTCATTTACAAATATGCCTTATGTTACCGGATCTGCCGGAATACCGCAATCAACCGACAAGATTGCTTCAGGCATTACGGCCTGCGGAACTGTATTTACATCCTGGGATAAGGATATAACTGTTGATCTTGTTGATAATAATATTCCTTCTTTAAAATCGGGTTCTCCAGCTATAGGCACAGGAACAATAAACGCTTCGGTTCCATATTATTCGGTTGGAAGTGCCATGTCTTTAAATCACGATATGGGAGCATATCCAACTGATGGGACGGGGAATAAGCATTTGCCGACTGGCAAACCAGTCATGTAGTAATCCAAATTATATAAAGGTTTAACATGAAAAAATTAGCTTTAGCATCTGTCATTCTGATTTTTGGAGGCTTTGGGTTTTCGAAAAGTATTTCAAAGGAGGCATATAAAATTGTAAATAAAATCCATCTTGATGGAGACCAGAAATGGGACTATTTGTTTTCCGATGATTCTTCAGGCCGACTTTACGTTTCGCACGGGAACATGGTGCAGGTGGTTGATGAAACTTCGGGAAAAGAGGTAGGAAAAATTACTAATCTTGACGGGGTTCATGGCATTGCCATTGCTCCGTCATTAAATAAAGGGTTTATCAGCACTAAAAACGACAATTCGGTTACCATTTTCAACACCAAAACGTTCGAGGTCATAAAAAAAATTAAGGTTACCGGGAAAAGTCCAGACGCCATTCTTTTTGATTCGTTTAGCCAGAAGGTTTTCGTTTTTAACGGCCATTCAAATAATGCAACCGTACTGAATGCCGAAACCAATGAAGTCGTGGCAACCATTGCTTTTAAAGGAAATCCTGAAGCTTCAGTAACCGATGAAAAGGGTAAAATTTATGTAAACCTTGAAGATGCCGGTAAAATTGCGGTTATAAATGCAAGTACATATAAAGTTGAAAATGTTTGGCCAATTGCTCCAGGTAAGGGCCCGACAGGTTTGGCCCTGGATAACGAAACACATCGTTTGTTCAGCGCTTGCGCCAATAAAATGATGGTTATTACCGATGCTGAAACAGGAAAAGTGATCACCACTTTGCCGATTGGAGAAGATCCCGATGGAGCTGCTTTCGATCCTGAGACAAAATGTGCTTTCAGCTCGAATAAAGTAGGAACTTTAACCATTGTGAAGGAAGTGAACAAAGATTCGTTTTCGGTTCTGGATAATCTACCCACACAATTGGGTGCCAAAACCATTACTTTGAATAAGTTATCGCATCACATTTACCTTTCTGCGGCCGATTTTGATTTACAATCTAGTGCCAAGCATCCAAATTTGGTTTCAGGTTCATTTGTTGTTCTTGACATATTGCCTCAGTAAATATTAGAGAATATTTCTAAATTTTAAATTGCAGCTCGATTAATTTTTACCCCTGAATTGAAATTAGACGTTCATTCAGGGGTATTTTTAGAACTAAATCATTAAATAGCAATGATTTTAAAATGACATTTAAATTTTTAAGTCGATGAAACAAATCACGGGTGTTTTTCTGATGTTGGTTTTTTTTGTTTTTTCGGGATATGCTCAAGTACTGATTAATCCCGAAAAGTTGCCAGCCAGTGCGTTAAATTTTATAGTTGCAAGCGATATGGGGCGACGTGGAGTTTCTGAGCAAAAGAACATTGCAACGCTTATGGGTGAAGAAGCAGAACTCAACAGCATAAGCTTTGTTGCCGTTGCCGGTGACCCAATTCACGATAATGGTGTGAAAAGTACAGATGATAGTGAATGGAAGGATAAATTTGAAAACATCTATACGGCAACATCGTTGATGAATATCCCCTGGTATGTGGTCCCAGGTAACCACGAATATCATGGAAGTGTGCAAGCTATTTTAGACTATTCAAAAATCTCCGGACGATGGAAAGCTCCTGCACGATATTATTCGATCGAAAAAACCATCGGAAAAGGTGAAGACAAATGTTTGTTCGTATTTATTGACACGACTCCCCTGATCGATAAGTATCGAACGAAGGGCAGTTACTCCGATGCGGGCAAACAGGATATCGAAAAAGAACTCAAATGGATAGACTCGACACTGGTTTCTTCGAATGATCGCTGGAAAATCGTTATCGGGCATCACCCCGTTTATTCTTATACCGAAAAGGCGGAATCTGAGCGTACCGATATGCAAAAAAGAGTTGGTGTTATTCTTGAAAAGCGAAAAGCCGATGTCTATATCTGTGGTCACATCCACAATTTTCAGCATTTAAAACCAGAAGGCAAGAGCGTAAATTATATTGTAAATTCCTCTGCTTCTCAATCCAGAAAAGCAAATAAAACAGATGGCACCCTTTTTTGTAGCTCCGACCCAGGTTTCACCCTTTGTTCTGTTACGAAAGAGAATTTCATATTCTCCTTTATTAATCATAAAGGGGAAGCCATCTATAAATACACCGTAAAAAACAAGAAATAATACCCCGATGTGGCCGGACAAGTCACTGCTTAACATGTTGTTTCATTGAAAAGCGACAATGCCGGGGGTAGTTTTTCAGGCATGAAAGGAAATATAATGTGCTGATTTGTAAGATGGTATAAATAATTTGCCCTGTCTGCTTCATCCATTTTCAGGAAGAAAGCAAACAGGGCAAATAATTCAGTCAGGAATTACAATTCGCGGATTTTAATATTCCGGAACCACACCGGGTAGCCGTGATCCTGAAGGCCGATATAACCTTCTTTCGAGATTCCTTCCGTAAATCCGGGGAACGTTTTGAATTTGCTCTTTGCCACCATGGCATCCCATTCAGGGGTCCACAAGGTGTACGAACAAACCTGAACTCCGTTTTGAATATGAATGACATGTCCATCTTTTACCCGAATGACAATGGTATTCCACGAACCGGCCGGATGAACCGTTTTCGGATCGGCAGGCAGCATGTCGTAGAGCGATCCGGCCAGATGGCTGTCAATTTTATTGTCGGTGGCATCCACATTGTCGAGTACCTGAACTTCAGGAGCAGCGTAATAAATTGGTTTGCCGGGAACTTCACGAACATCGTAAAAGATGCCTGAGTTGGCCATTTTGCTGGCTTTCCAGTCAACCGAAAGCTCGAAGTTTTTATACTTCTTCGATGCAAACAGGATATCGCCATCTGACGGATGTCCAGGTTTTTTCCCCGGAACCGTGAAAACTTCCATTGCATTGTCCTCAATTTTCCAGTTTGCAGGCATGGCTGTGCCATTACACTGACGCCAGCCATCGAAGTTTTTGCCATTAAACAACAGCACCCAACCCTCTTTTTTCTCCTTGTTTGACAAACTGTTCAGCGGTTGTGACCAGGCCGGAAGTACGATCATCATTGCAAAAGCGAGTGACATCGTTAAAATAATGTTTCTTTTCATGATTAAATTTTTATGTCCCTGAAAAGGACGATTAATTTATTTGAGTTTAGGAATAAAAGTTACCAAAAATAGTGAATTGAAGGAGAAAGAATGAACTCCATAGAAAAAATGAAGTAAACTTTACTGGACTTTGAATCCCAATTAGGGACAAAATAAGATTTAACCGGATGTCGATGATTAAAAATAGAAGCCCGTTTCTGAGAACAGAAACGGGCTTTTTGCTATCGGTCAGCATTTTATTTCGACTGCATTCCGGCCAGTGTCCTCGATTTTTCGGCACTTCCTGCCGACGATCCGAAGTAATAGCTGTAAATCTGGGTAAGCACTGCGCTCAGGACACCCAGAATGTACATGATAATATCCTTGCTGTCGCCTTTTATAACTTGCGGCGTAAAAATCAGCACATAAAACAATGCCAAGGTAATGGCGGTTGTTCCCAATGCCAGGTACGGCGAAACATTCTTGGCCAGCTTGGTTGCATTTTCGCTGGTTTGTACCTGCACTTCGCGCTGGCGGGCGCTGCTGATGTCGCCCAGGATCATTTGCTGCTCTTCGTTCGACAGTTTTTTCATATCCAACTGAAACTGCATCTCCGATTTCCGGATTTCGTTATCGAGCGTCATCTTTTCTTCTTTGGTGGTCACCACATTATCGAGCACTTTGCCGACCGAATCAACCAGCGTACTGGCTCCTCCTGAAAATAAATTTGATAAAAAACTCATAATTGAAAGATTTAAGATTTGTTAATTTACGATTTACCATTGGCGTTAAATGGTCAATTGTAAATCGTCAAATTGTAATTTCAGGAGTTTTCTCCCAACGATCGGCAAACCCATCCGTAAAAATATTTCCGGCTGGTAGGTCTTTTCTTTACAATATTGATGTAGCGGGCAATTTTTGCCACCGTAAACGAAGCCAGAAAATGTTCCGGATTGAATTCATTGATGCTGGAAACGGATTGCGGTCCGATAACTCCGTCGGGATCGGCTCCAACAACCATTTGCGCCAGTGAAACGCTGGTGCGGATACCGGCATTTACCCCAAAATCGAAAATCGAACTGGCAATTTCCTGATTCGTTAACTGATCGCCGTTCATCGCATCCCAAAAGTTTACCCGATAGAAATCGGATACTGCTTGCTGAAGATCAGGATCCTGATCGAGATTGGCCGGAAAACCCGATTGTCGCTTGAGCAGGTCAACGTAGGTCCATCCGCTCCATTTGCTGAATATTTTGCGGGCAATCCCTTTATAAGTTTCGCCCCCCGGATCGTCCGGGTCGTTGACATAGCCACCTTCGTTGACTATCATCAACTGAAATGCCGAAGTAAAATCTGCCATAGGAATTGTGTTTAAGTTGAAACGTTTGATAAATTACTGTGCCTAAAATTAAGACTTTTTTGTCTTAATTTTAGGGTTGCATTTTTATCAACTAAAAGTTACAACGATTTTTTCAATTCCTGAAATTAATTTTCGGTTTCACAAAAAATACCCGCTCCGGAAATCCGAAACGGGTATTTTT
>JBBIHV010000016.1:25563-33148 GCA_037446835.1 Sunxiuqinia sp.
TTTTTCTATTTCAGGCCCCGGCGTTTTAAAAGTGGTTCAATCGATGGTTCCTGTCCACGGAAGTTTTTATAAATGGTCATGCCTTCATCCGATCCCGATTTGGTGAGCAGGGTACGGAATTTTGCTGCTATTTCAGGATTGAAAATGTTGCCGCTCTGTTTAAAGGCGTCAAAAGCATCGGCATCGAGTACTGCGGCCCAGATGTAAACGTAATATCCGGCTGAATAACCTCCGGAAAAGATGTGTGAGAAATAGGTGCTCCGGTACCGTGGGGCAATTTCAGGGATCAGGTGGATGTTATCCATCGAAGCTTTTTCGAATGTCGGCACATCGGTAGTCAGCGCTTTGGTGTGGTAATCCATGTCGAGGAACGAGGCGGCCAGGTATTCAACCGTTTCGAAACCCTGGTTGAACTGGGCGCTTTTTTCGAGTTTGGCGATCAATTTATCCGGAATAACTTCGCCGGTTTTGTAATGTTTGGCAAACACGCGGAGAACTTCAGGATCTTTTGCGTAGTTTTCCATGAATTGCGAGGGAAGTTCAACAAAATCGTTGGGCACATTTCCGGCAGTGCGGCGGTATGGACCATCGGTAAACAGCGAATGGAGCGCGTGTCCCGATTCGTGGAACAAGGTGGTTACTTCATCGAAACTCAGCAAGGCTGGCACATCTCCCGATGGACGGGTGAAATTGCAGACAATTGAAACAACCGGTGTGATTTTTTTTCCGTCTTTGTATGATTGTGAGCGGAAATTGGTTTGCCAGGCGCCGAAACTTTTTCCGGGTCTCGGGTGAAAATCCATGTAGAAAATGCCAATGTGCCTGCCGTCGGCTTCCTGAACTTCGTAAGCAATGACTTCGGGATCGTAAACCGGCAGATCGGTCCGCTTGATGAATTTAATTCCGTAAAGTTTGTTGGCCGTGTACATCATTCCATCGAGCACATTTTCGAGTTTGAAATACGGTTTCAACTGTGCTTCATCCAGATCATATTTGGCTTTGCGTACTTTTTCGGCGTAAAACCACCAATCCCACATTTCGAGCTTAAATTTTCCACCTTCCTTGTCAATCATGGCCTGCATATCGGCACGTTCTTTCCGGGCTCGTTCCAATGCCGGAGTCCACAGTTTGTTCAGGAAATTGTAAACATTTTCCGGAGTTTTGGCCATGTTTACGTCAATTACATAAGCAGCATGATTGGCGAATCCCAGCAATTTGGCACGCTGATCGCGCAGTTTAACGATTTTTTCAATCGTCTGCTTGTTGTCGTACTGGTTGTTATTATTTCCGCGGTTGAGGTATCCGAGGTACAGTTTTTTGCGCAGGTCGCGGTTTTCGGCATACTGAAGGAATGGAATCCAACTGGGTTTCTGAAGCGTAAATACCCATTTCCCCGGTAAACTATCTTTGGCCGCAACTTCGGCAGCAGAGGCAATCACGTCGGCTGGAAGTCCCTTCAAATCAGCTTCGTTGTCAATTACCAATTTGAACGTTTTGTTGGTTTCGGCCAGGACATTTTCACCGAATTTGAGCTCCAGCATCGAAAGTTGGTCGTTCAGTTTGCGGAGTTCAGCTTGTTTGTCGGCCTGAAGGTTTGCACCGGCGCGTACAAAGTCCTGGTAGTATTTTTCCACCACGCGCAGTTGTTCGGCATTCAGGTTCAGTTCGTTCCGTTTGTCGTAAACGGCTTTCACACGCTGGAAAAGTTCCGGATTGAGCATGATGTTATCGCGGTGGGCCGACAATTTCGGCGTAATTTCGCGTGCAACAACCTGCATCGAATCGTTGGTGTTGGCCGAGTTCAGGTTGAAAAATACGTTGGAAACTTTTTCGAGCAGCTCGCCCGACTGATCGAAAGCAAGAATGGTGTTTTCGAAAGTGGCAGCATCCTTGTTGTTGGTAATGGCTTTTATTTCAGCCAGATGCTCCGTGATTCCCTCGTCGATGGCTGGCATGTAGTCGGCCAGCGTAATTTCGTTAAATGGCGGAACCTGAAACGGAGTTTTATACTCGCTGAAGAATGGATTATTCATGTCTTTCTGTGGTGTTTTGGTGGTATTACACGAACTTACGATCAGCGCAAGCGCAACAAACGAAATCCCGATTTTTTTCATCCTGATTGGTTTTTTGTTTTTAAAGGCGGAAATTTAGAGATTGTAATTTGTTTCAGGGATGATAAAAATCGTGAAATTGGCTGAAAGATGATTTATTTCAGGAAACTGCAGGAAATTTGGCTGGGACATGGTTGTTGGTTTCCACGCATGCGCATCAATTTGTCTCTTTTACACTTCCTTTTTCTTCCCATCCCCTGAAATTTTATTTACTTTTGCCGGTCATTCAAATTCAGACTTTAAAGATTTTTATCATGAACATATCGTATCGCTGGTTAAAAGATTACATCAATCTGGATTCATCTCCGGAAGAGGTTGCTGCTTATCTGACCCAAATCGGACTGGAAGTGGGAAGCATGGAAGAAGTGGAAACCATCAAAGGCGGTTTGCGCGGATTGGTAATTGGCGAAGTGCTGACTTGTGATCAACATCCCGATTCGGACCACCTGAGCAAAACAACGGTGAATGTGGGCAACGGCGAAGTTTTACCCATTGTTTGTGGTGCGCAGAACGTGGCTGCCGGTCAGAAAGTGGTGGTTGCCACCGTTGGAACAACGCTTTACGACGGCGATCAGGAATTTAAAATCAAGAAATCGAAAATAAGGGGCGAAGTTTCGGAAGGCATGATTTGTGCTGAAGACGAAATTGGGCTGGGCGCCAGTCACGACGGAATTATGGTACTCGATCCGTCAGCAGTTCCGGGAACTCCGGCCAGCAAATATTTCAAAATCGAATCGGATTATGTATTGGAAGTTGATCTGACTCCAAACCGGATCGACAGCGCATCGCACATCGGCATTGCCCGCGACCTGGCTGCTTACCTCAGTCAAAAGCAGCCCATCAGTTACCATCGTCCTTCAGTCGAAGCGTTCAGGGTTGACAATCATTCGCTCGAAATTCCGGTTGAAGTGCTGAATACCACTGCCTGTCCGCGATATTCCGGAGTTACCGTTTCGAATGTGACCGTGAAAGAATCGCCTGATTGGCTGAAATCGAAGCTGAGCCTGATCGGGTTGAAACCCATTAATAATATTGTTGACGTAACCAACTTTGTGCTTTTCGAAACCGGGCAGCCGCTTCACGCGTTCGATGCAGCCGAAATTAAAGGAAACAAGGTGGTGGTGCGAACCCTGAATTCAGGAACAAAATTCGTAACTCTTGATGGCGTCGAACGTGAAATGCACCCCGACGATCTGATGATTTGCAACGCGTCGGAAGGCATGTGCATCGCCGGTGTTTTTGGCGGCTTGCATTCGGGCGTAAAAAATACAACGAACAGCGTTTTTCTTGAAAGCGCCTGGTTCGATTCGGTTTATATCCGGAAAACGGCCCGCCGCCACACGCTGAGCACCGATGCTTCGTTTCGTTTCGAGCGCGGGACTGATCCGAATGGAACCATTTACGCGCTGAAACGCGCGGCCATGCTGATTAAGGAAGTGGCCGGGGGCGAAATTTCTTCTGAAATAGTGGACGTTTATCCCAATCCGGTGGCCGATTTTAAAGTCGATGTCACGTATGCCAACATTAAACGGCTGATTGGCGTTGATCTTGGAAAAGAGCGTATTAAAAGCATTTTAAATGCTCTTGAAATAAGCATTGAGACTGAGACAGAGACTGGTCTTTCATTAATGGTACCGCCATACCGGGTCGATGTAAAAAGAGAAGTGGATGTGATTGAAGAAATTCTGCGTATTCACGGATACAACAACATCGAGTTGCCAACCCAAATCAATTCGTCGCTGCAATATTCGGTGAAACCCAATCCGACGAAAGTCCGCAACCTGATTGCTGAAATGCTTACGGCACAAGGCTTCAACGAAATTTGGTCGAATTCGCTCACCAAAACTTCTTATTTCGAAAACAACGCTGTTCATCCGATTGAAAGCACCGTGAAACTTTTCAATCCGCTGAGTAACGATTTGGGCAGCATGCGCCAGACACTGCTTTATGGCGGACTGGAATCCATTGCCTACAATGCCAACCGTAAAAATCCGGATTTACGTCTTTACGAATTTGGCAATTGCTATTTCTATAACGGTAGCAGCCTGAAGGACGATCCAATCAGGAATTACCGCGAAGAAGAACACCTGGCACTTTTTGTGACCGGCGAAAAAGAAATCTCCAACTGGGCTGTTCCAGCAGCGAAAACAAGTTTCTTTCTCCTGAAATCATACCTCGAAAATATATTGAAGCGACTGGGTTTTTCAGTTTTAAACCTGAAAGTCGATGGCTTTTCAAATGAACAGATCAGCGAAGGAATTCAGTATTTGCTCAACGGCAGGAAGCTGGTTGAGTTCGGAACGATTTCAGGCAAAGTATTGAAAGCATTTGGCATTGAAAACCCGGTTTATTATGCCGATTTCAGCATGGATGTTTTGTTTGTGGAACTGAAAAACAACAAGGTAACTTTCGCCGAATTGCCCAAGTATCCTGAAGTTCGCCGCGATTTGGCCTTGCTGCTCGATAAAACCGTTCAGTTTAATCGGTTGAGGGATTTGGCTTACCGTACGGAACGAAAATTGCTGCAATCGGTTGATTTATTTGATGTTTACGAAGGAAAGGGCGTTCCGGAAGGAAAGAAATCCTACGCCATCAGTTACATTTTGCGCGACGACGAAAAAACGCTGAACGACAAGCAGATTGAAAAAATCATGGAAAAACTGGTTTCGACTTACGAACGCGAACTGGGCGCTCAGTTAAGGTAGATCTTCGGGCTCATTCAGCTTAAAGGAATATTATTTTATCTTTGATAAAAAAAGTATGATAATTGCCAGTCAGACAACTGCTTTGAAAATTATTAGAGAGTCGGTGGATGAATTTTTACCGGACAGCTCGATATTCCTTTTTGGTTCAAGGGCGAGGCACGATTACTCGGAAGAGAGCGATTATGATCTGATGATTGTTACTGAAAATGCCCAGGACACCCGAGAACGCCGTTTGATAAAAGCAATTATTCGGAAAAAACTTGCCAGAAATAAAATACCTGCCGACATTATTATTCAAACCAGCGCTGAAGTTGAATCAAATAAAAAAATTACCGGGCATATTGTCAGACAGGTTCTGAAGGAAGGAATTCCAATATGAACGAAGAAACAAAGAATTACCTCAGACAATGGATTTCCAAAGCCGGTGACGATCTGATTGTAATTGACAAATTAACTCAATTTGAGGTGGTTGCAACTTCAGCCGTTTGTTTTCATTGTCAGCAAGTCGTCGAAAAATACCTGAAAGCATTTTTAATTGCTCAGGGAGTTGAAATTCGGAAAACACATAACATTGAATTTCTTTTGGCTGAATGTGAGGAAATTGATTCGGATTTTAGTTCAATTGATCCCAAAGATTTGAATGATTTTGGTGTTGATATCCGGTATCCAGGTGACATTTATTCTCCATCGATTGAAGAAACGTTGGCGCACAAACAAATTGCCCTGGATGTGAAAGAGTTGGTTGAACAAAAACTCAGAAAGTTGATTTAGTGTCTCAGTTTAATTTCCATTTTACCTTTCCTTTTTTTAACCCATCAAATGAGCAATCAGGCTAAAGGCATATTTTATACGTTAATTACTGTGCTGATGTGGGGTGTTTTGGCCATTGCCCTGAAAGTTGCTTCGAAGGTCATCGATTCGCCAACCATTGTTTGGTTCCGGTTTTCGCTGGCTTTTTCAGGCATGTTTATCTGGATGTCGATCCGAAACCCCACCGGGCTGAAAATTCTCTATAAACCTTCATGGCTGATTGTAATTTCGTCGGTAGCACTGGCCTGGAATTACATCGGTTTTATGTTGGGCATCCAATATACAAGCCCCAGCAATGCCCAGGTAGCCATTCAAACCGGGCCAATTTTGCTGGCCGTTTCAGGAGTCGTTTTCTTTCGTGAAAAAATGTCGGGGCTCCAGCTTTTTGGTTTCCTGGTTTCGATTGCCGGATTTTGGATTTTTTATCAGCAGCACCTGAGCGCTGTGACCGGACACGAAAGCCAATATACCAAAGGAATGCTCATCACCCTTTCGGGCGCGGTGGCCTGGGCTGTTTATGCGGTTTTGCAGAAGAAACTCGTTTTGAATTATTCGGTTGGTACGCTCAACGTTTTTATTTTTGGTTTGCCTGTCCTGCTCTTTTTGCCATTTGTCAATTTTGCCAGCCTGGCCAATCTCAGTTTCGGTTACTGGGCCCTGCTGGTTTTTCTGGGCGCCAACACCCTGATTTCGTATGGTTGTTTATCGATGGCTTTGAAATATCTGGAGGCCGGAAAAGTCAGCATCATCATTGTTTTAAACCCAATCCTAACCTTTGTCCTGATGGGAATTCTGACCTGGATGCAGGTGGACTGGATTGCCGGCGAGCATTTCTCGGTGCTTTCGGTTGCCGGTGCTTTAATCGCCCTGGGCGGTGCCATTTTGGTGGTCAGGAAAGGAAGGAAGTAATTACGAAAAACGGGTTCCATCGTTATTTCGAAAGGATGAAACCCATTCAGACATTACCGGTTGATTACAAATTTTCTGGTTTCAATTTTTCCTGACACGGAAACTTTATATGCTCAAAATTATTGAAATCAAAAGGCTCCGCGGTCAACCGAATGTTCCCATTTTGCCAGACCGGCCTGTCCAAGTTCTATTAAATGTTTGCATTTCAGTTTGTTGAGCTTGGTTAGGTCATCGTCCCAAATCTGCAAATCGGGCAGCGAAACGGCGAAATAATCCAGCTTGAATTCGTCGTTCATATGTGTTTCCCCGAAGCCGGTCAGCTTGTTAAAACGAGCAGCCGCTTCTTCTTTCCGGTCCAGTTTTATCAATGCCAAACCCTGAAAATAAATGGTTTCCGGTTGCTGGTCGTTGTAGAAAATGGCGACCGATGGTTCATTCAGTCCGGTTGCCGCTTTTTCCCAGTTTTGCAAGGCCTGATCCGATAAATTCAAACCCTCGAACGCACAGCCAAGCCAATAAAAAATCTCGTTTTCCTGCGTTCCGGTCAGTTTCCCTTCTCCCAGATTTTCGGGATAAAACTGCGCGCTGGTCAGCAAATCAATGGCTTTTTGGTAGGCTTTATCCTGAATGGCTTTTTTTGCCATTTCGGTCAGGCTGAAAACGTATTGCCCGGTTACCTTGCCTTCGCCGCCTTCCCAGGGATGAAACTTGCGCGACATTAAAAACCCGAAAGCTTTTTCAAATTGCCCTAATTGATTGAGTAAAGCCACCCGTTCGAGGTACAAATCATCGCGATCAGACACCAATTCAGGGTAGTTCTCCAATTTCTTCAAGCGAACTTCCGGAGCCACATTTAGCCGTTTGTACAGTTGGTCGAGTTCCATCAGGATCCGCGAGTCGGTTTCGTCTAAAGCAAATGCTTTTTCGAGTTCTTCCAACGCTTTTTCGGGCTCATTTTTTTTGTTGAAATACGCCAATGCCAGGTTGCGGTGCACCGTCGGAAAAGTATCGTCCATTTTTGCTGAAAGTTCCCAGTTTTCAGTGGCTTCG
>JBBIHV010000016.1:33248-35985 GCA_037446835.1 Sunxiuqinia sp.
TTCGGCTTCGGTGGTTTTTCCCAGTTTGCGGAGAATGCTCACTTTGAGTTGACGCGCCTTTGGATTGTGTCCGTTCCGAACTAGTGATCGGTCAATCAATTCCAGCGCTTCATCCCAGTTTCGCTTTTCGGAAGCAATCCGGGCCAGTTGAAAATAGCCGCTGTCCATCCAGGCCGCATTCCAAACCGATTTATAGAACGCGTCGAATGCTTCGTCATCTTTGCCCAGAAAGCGCAAGGTCAAGCCAAGATTGAAAAAAGGTTCGCCATCAAGCGGGTTTGGATTGCGTTGAGTCAAGGTTTTGATCGCATTCCGGAAATAGTTTTCGGCTTGCTGAAACTGGCCACGACGGAGCAACCACAATCCCATCGCATTGTTGCAACGGCTGTCGTTCGGGTCTCGACGCAGCGCTTCCAGGTAATAATCGCGCGGATCGTAGGTTGCATGGCGGTATTGTTCCAGGTGCAATCCGGTGAGGTACAACTGTTCGTTGCTGTCAATTTCGTCCGGAAGTTTGGCGGCTTTGGCAGCTTTCGGGATTTCCCTTTTTTCATCCGGTTCGGGTTTCCAGTCAACCAGAATTTTTCCTCCGGAAGTCAGGATTGCAATCTCAAAGCCTCCCCCAACGAAGCCTCCCCCAACCCCCTCAGAGAGAGGGGGCTTTTGGTTACCGCTATTTGTTAATGTTTCGGTTTTGATGACTTTCTCATACGATGTTGCAGGATGAAAATCGAATGAATCCTCAAAAATGACTTCTTTTCCATTTTTCAGAACAACTTTCGAACCGACATAAACACCTGTTGTATATGCCTTTATGATTGCTTTCCCATCCTCAATTTCCAGGTTGACCATCGCTTCTTTGGTGGCATTTTTCACCACGCCCAAATCGCGGTACGGCATAAAATACTGGCTGAATGTTTTTTCTTCGCCGGGCATCAGCCACGAGAAATCGGGCTGGTTGTCGGTATAAACGCCGCACATCAGCTCGATGTAGGGCCCGTCTTCGTCGGTGAGGTTGCGGTCCCAGGCGCGGCCAAAATCGCCATGTCCCCAGGTCCATTGCTTCTTCCCGGGCGAAACGTGGTGATTGGCCACGTGCAACAGCCCGCCCTTGCTGTCGTTTTCGTAGCCGCCTACGAAATTGTATTTCGAGTTGACGGCCATGTACGACGTGGGCACCGGAATATTTTTGTAACGGGAAATATCGGTTCCCGGCGAATAATCGACTTTGTAGTAGGTTCCCTTAGCAATCGGAAATTCCGAAACATCGCGCTTTCCATGATCGAAAACGGCATTCACATCGGGCGGAAAAACCGACTGATAATCGTCATTCACTTTCACAGCAGGATTTGCCCACCACAAAAAAGTCTGCGGAAAATCGGTGCGGTTAAACAGTTTAACTTTGATTTCAAGGTAAGCTTTATCAGGATGCAAAGTGAATCCGGCCATGCCGCGGGTCCGGAACATGCGTTCCACCTCGCTGCACCACACGGTTACACTTCCATCGGCATTTTGTTCGATGCAGTGATCGACCGGCTTGAAAGTCGATGGACGGTGATGCTGCGGCCAGTTAAATTCCAGTCCACCCGAAATCCAGGGGCCGGTCAGTCCAACCAGTGCCGGTTTGATCACCTGGTTGTAATAAATAAAGTGCCGCTGTTTGGTTTTATCGAATGCCATCTGAACGCGACCACCCAGTTCAGGCAATATCATGATTTTCAGGTACTGGTTCTCCAGAAAAACGGCATTCCACTCTTTATCAACCTTTTCATCCAATATTTTTTCAATCACCGGATGCGGATAAACCACGCCGCTGCTTCCCTGGTAAACCCGTTTTTCCAGAAACATCGGATTTTTTTCAGGCTTTCCAATTCCGTACGTCGGAATAATCACTTTTTCGTACCAGGCGCGAGCCTCTTCCTTTTCCTTCATATCGGGGTGGGGGACAGGGACATTCAAATTAAAATTGGTCATAGCTTTTCTGTAAAACCACCTTGAACTCCTTTTTTTTGTGGAGTTCTGGTGTGTTTATTAATGTTGTTTAATTACCGTATTTCAGGTGTCAATACTGACTGGTATTCACCTGTTTGGCATCCATTTTTTCTATCTGGATGTCTTTTTCCAGCACATCTCCTTCAAACACATTTCCTTTTACCGCAACATTCAGGCAGGCTTCAAAATTGAGGCAATGCTTGCGGGCGTGAAAAGGCTCAAACTCGTGCGACCGTGCAATCTTGTTGGAAGTGAAGCGGATGCCATCGACCGATTTGGCGTACAGCACCGGATAGTCGAACGCCATAAAGGTGTTCCGCTCGATGGTGATGTTGCGGTGGTAAGGTTTCAGCGAATCGATCGCCGGGATCATCGGATCGATGCTGATGATGGCTTCGCAGAACTGGTACATGGACGTGAGGCAGGCATCTTTAAACGTGTTGTTGCTGATGGTGACATTGGTAACCGCGCCCGACTCGTACCAACTGTTGGCATCGCCTGCAATCAGGATTGCCGAGCCACTCGATTCGAAGTCGTTTTTGTCGATAAGCACTTTCCGGGGCGTGGTAACCAGCAGTCCACGGGCGCGACAGCTTTCAAATTTGCAATTCTGAACGGTTAGTGAAGGCGTCCAGCTTAAATTTTCCAGGGCATCACCGGCAACAATTTGGTCAGGGACCGGCGTGCCAAATTCAAGCACAAATTCATCGCGGTTCAGTTTTTCAAAGTTTTTCAGGGTTCCTTT
>JBBIHV010000017.1:0-6570 GCA_037446835.1 Sunxiuqinia sp.
TTGAATCCTTATTGCCTGAGGGAATTGTGGAAGTCAGGATTAGGGAAACCGAAAAAGGAGGCCGGCTCATCGAAGCCCGGATTGTGTAAATTTTAAGGAAGTTGTGCGTATAAGTATTTGTTTAAACCTTCCGACTTCCGACTTCGGACTAATTTTAACTTTTTTTCAACATAACATAGCTCTGAACCATGACTGAAAATGAAAAAATGACTGAACATTCCGCATCCGGCTCTACATATATGTTGCCGAAGGAGGAGATGCTTGAAATCAGGCGAAAAGGTAAAAAAATCAGGATTGGGATTCCTTCAGATAAACAGAAGGTGGAATATCGGGTGCCACTAACGCCACAGGCTGTTGAGCTGCTGGTTTCGTACGGACACGAAATCCTGGTTGAAAAAGAGGCTGGCCTGGCTGCCAGTTACACCGACGAAGAGTACCGGCAAGCGGGGGCTTTGGTGATGGACAACCGAAAAGATGTTTTTGAATGTGACATTGTACTCCGTGTTTCGCCTTTCGATGAGGATGAGGTCGATCTGCTGAAGGGGCATCAGGCTTTAATTTCCAACCTTCAAATCAATGCGCATTGCGCCAATTCCATCGGAAAGCTGATGCAGAAAAAAGTGACCAACATTGCCTACGAATACCTTGAAGAAGAGGATGGCAGCAAACCGGTGATGCAACTGATGAGCCAGATTTCGGGAAGCATCGCCATTGTGCTGATGAACGAGTACATGAGCAAATCGCGCGATGGGAAAGGGGTTTTGCTGGGCAGTGTCACCGGAATTTCGCCTGCCGAGCTGGTTATCCTGGGTTCGGGCACTGCCGCCGAATTTGCGGCCCGTGCAGCGCTCGGAATGGGCGCCCTGGTTAAAGTTTTCGACGACAACATCGCCTCTTTGCGCAAGCTTGAGGAAAAAATGCCACAACCCATTTTTACTTCCGTCTTTTATCCGAAGGTGATGATGAAAGCACTCAAATCGGCTGATGCCGTGCTGGGCGCCATGCCGGTCGGAATGCCCCCTTCTTTCAGGATAACAGAAGAAATGGTGGAAAAAATGAAGCCCGGTTCGGTGATCGTTGACCTGAACGTGAGCCAGGGTGGTTGTTTCGAAACCTCGCATTGCACCGACCTGAATAATCCATCGTTTGTCGAACATGGAATTGTGCATTTTTGTGTGCCAAACCTTCCGGCCATTGTAGCACGAACAGCCTCCATCGCGCTGAGCAATGTGCTGATCCCGATTTTGATTTCCATTGGCGAAATTGGTGGGATTGAGAACTACATCAAAAATTCGAAGAGCTTCAGGAAAGGCGTTTATATTTACAACGGGATACTCACCAATTCGGCGCTGGCCGAAAAATTTAATTTTCCATACAAGGACATCGACCTTCTGCTGGCTGTTTATTGATGTTCTTTGCGATTTGAGAACTGCATCGACGGGCTGAAATAATCTTCGGTTAGCAGGAGCATCGAAATTTCGGGAACAACAATTTCAGGGGCTGAAATATATTCGTTGCTTTCAGAATTGATGATGGCATTCCGGGCGATGATGCGCCAGGAAACCTGCGAATCGAGTTTAAATGTGATCGGGTTCCGGTTCCCGTTAAAAATCAGCAGGATCGTTTTCCAAGAGTCGCCGTTGGCATGATTGACCAACTGGTAGGCTGCCACTCCCGGTTGATAATCCGATGAAAAAACAAGATGTTTGCGGATCAGATCGGCTGAATTCATCCGGAAAGCCGGGTGAGCCTTTCGCAGTTTGATCAGCGACTGGTAATAACGGAATATCTGTTTGTAGGTGCTTTTCCGGCTCCAATCAATCTGGTTAACAGCATCGGGCGATTTGTATGAATTGTGGTCTCCCGTTTTGCTTCGTGCCATTTCTTCGCCGCCGTGCAAAAAAGGGATCCCCTGTGAAGTCAGCACCAGTGCGCCTGCCAGCATAATCATGCGGATAATTTCTTGTTCGGTGGCTTTCGGGCAGCAGCTTGAATTCAGTTTATCGTAAAGCGTGAGGTTATCGTGGCACGAATTGTAGTTTATACATTGCCACGGTTCGGTGGCCCAGGGCGATTTCGAATGCTGAACATAGCCATACACAATCTGTGGATGGAAGCAGGCGCCGGTTATGCCAAATTTGATGTTTTCTTCCTGAATGGTTTGTCCGCTGACAAATCCCTTCCCCTGATTCTCAAAATTGTTGCCTTTTATGCCATCCCGAAAATCGTCGTTAAAAACCGCTATCCGGTACAGGCGCGAAACATTTGTTTTTACGGCCCGCCAGGTTTCATTCAGCGGACTTTTATCGGCTGTCCACCCTTCGCCATAGAGCAATATCGATGGCGAAATGGAATCCATGCGGGCTCGGATCTGGTTCATGGTGTCCAGGTCGTAAATTCCCATCAGGTCGAAACGAAATCCATCCAGGTGAAATTCTGTAGCCCAATAACTTAATGAATCAACAATATATTTCCTGACCATTCCCCTTTCGGTTGCAATTTCGTTTCCGCATCCGCTGGCATTCGAGAAGGCCCCGTTCGATTTTTGCCGGTAATAGTAGCCTGGAACGGTTTGGTTGAAATTCGACCTTCGGGTGTAGGCCGTGTGACTGTAAACCACATCGAGAACAACCCCGATCCCGGCGTGGTGGAGCGCCTGGACCAGCATTTTCAGTTCCAGAATGCGCGAAGTCGTATTGGGATCTGAAGAATAACTTCCTTCAGGGGCATTGAAATTTAGAGGGTCGTAGCCCCAATTGTACGAATGATCGGGCTTTTGCTCGTCAACAGTCAGAAAATCGGCCACAGGCATCAGGTGCACATGGGTGATGCCCAGCTCTTTCAAATGGCCGATCCCCGTTTTTAAACCTTCAGGAGATTGAGTGCCCAACTCGGTAAAAGCCAGAAATTTCCCTTTATTTTTCATTCCTGAAGACGAAGAAATGGAGAAATCGCGTACGTGCATCTCGTAGATGACGGCATCGGTTGGATGTTCAACATGCACCCGATGATCGTCGTTCCAGGCTTCAGGATTGGTTTGGGCGGCGTCGAAGATCAGGCCGCGGTGGCCGTTTGTCCCGACAGCCCGGGCATCAACGCCGGGTGTTTCGTTCAACCAGCCACCGTCGTTCACGCGGATGGTATAAAAATACCCGTTCAAATTGCCCTGAAGACGAATGACCCAGGTGCCGTTTTCGCCCTGTTCAAATTGATCAATCCGGATTGCCGACCCGCCTGAACCCTGTTTGTAAATGCGCAGTTCGACCTGCTGGGCCGATGGCGCCCAAACACGAATTTGGGTGCCCTCTTTCGAATAGGTCACGCCCAAATCGTCGCCTCCGTAATACGGGTAGGTCGAAAAATCAACTCCGTTAAATTTCCAGTCTCTCATCGGCATTCTCGTTTGTAATTTTCTTCATTATCTTGAAAATCAGGTCACCAAACTTTTCCGGAGTTTAACGGCGTTCGACCTCCATTTTCGACCCTCCACATCCCTGATTATAATCCGGGCCCAGTAAAACGATTTGATTTCGCGGTCGTATTGGTGGAACGTTGCGGTTTCAATTCTCAGCAGGTGCATTTTCCCCGGATCGATAAACATCGGATAAATTTGATTTCCGTTAATTCCATTCAGCCTGAATTTCCTCTTCGACCAAATTTTACTGTATTCCAGCACCGGCGCCTTAATGTTGACCTCGCGTTTTCCGGTATTCCGGATGGTCAAAGTCAAAACCTGTGGTTTGAAATTCCTGTCTTTTTCGAGGCTGACTTCAAGCCTTACTTTTCTGAAAAATCTGAAAATACTTCCCGGCTTTCGTTTCAGCAATGCCCTCCTGATTTCGATGGCAAACATCATGAACAGAAGTGCCAGCAGGACAATAATGATCCATACCAGCGTTTCTTTGTCAACGTTGGGTTCAAACAACGAGAATGCAAGTTGAGGCCTGAATATAAAAAGGAAAAAATACCCTTTGGTCATGCGGTTAACGAATTGATTCCCAAAAATAGGAAAAGTCCTGGGATAAACGCAGGACTTTGATCGTTTCGGGTATATCGTTTGCTTTGCGGTTCAAGCTCTTTTTTGAAACGTGGCGTTGATTACAGATCCCTTTTAAATTGCTGAAGGATTAAACTGTGTTGGAAATTCCAAGTCTAAAAACTCAATTCAATGTTTGGTGAAGTCTGGCCGATCCTTTAGATTTGGCAAGCCAACCCAAACATTCAAACTAACTTTCTAATCCAACCGAATCATGGAAACATTTCACCTGAGAAAACTTCTTCATTTCATCGCCTGTTTCATTCTAATTCTCGCTGTAAATCAAATCTCTTTCGCTCAAAATCTGGCTTCTGAACCTTACGTTTGGAAAAGTGTGCAGATGGTTGGCGGCGGATTTGTTGACGGAATCGTCTTTCATCCAACGGCGAAAGGTGTTTGCTACTGCCGCACCGACATGGGCGGAGCTTACCGCCGGAATCCCCAAACTCTTCGCTGGGAACCGCTGCTCGACTGGCTTTCGTACAAAGATGTGAACCTGATGGGCGTCGAAAGCATTGCGCTCGATCCGTCAGATCCCGACAGGCTTTTCCTTTCCTGCGGAACTTATACCAATCCGGGAACACCAAACGGGGCAATCCTTCGTTCCGACGACCGCGGCAAAACCTTCCAGCGAACCGATGTGCCTTTTAAAATGGGCGGCAATGAAGACGGTCGTGGCAACGGCGAACGCATGGCCGTCGATCCAAACAACGGGAACATTCTCTATCTGGGAACCCGCCACGACGGGCTTTGGAAAAGCACCGACCGCGCAGTGACCTGGAACAAAGTAGAAAATTTCCCGGATGTTACGGAAACCCCACCAGCCACTATGCACGACCAGGACAGCATCATGCGCTGGCGCTGGATGAACCGGGGAAGCGGTGTAATCTTTTCAATATTCGACCCCAAAAGCGGAACCGCCGGAATGGGTAGTTCAACCATTTACGCCGGGGTATCGCTCATGAACCGCGATAACCTTTTCAGGAGTACTGATGCCGGAAATACCTGGCAGCCCGTACCCAACCAGCCGAAGCAATACCGCCCGACACACGCCATCCTTGCTTCCGACGGAACCCTTTTCGTTACGTATGGCAATGCCCCCGGCCCGTCGCGAATGACCAACGGCGGTGTCTGGAAACTGAATACCAAAACCGGCAACTGGACCGAAATTACCCCCGATAAGCCCGATCCCAAAACCAGGGCATTTGGATACGGCGCCGTTTCGGTTGATGCACACAATTCCAATGTTCTGATAGTCAGCTCGTTTAACCGCTACGGAATTGAAAAGGGGGAAGAAATTTTCAGGAGCCTTGATGCTGGAAAAACCTGGAACAAGGTTTTTGCCGGAGGCGGAACATTCGATTATTCGCTCGCACCCTACATCCAGCATACCGGGATTCACTGGTTACTCGACATCGAAATCGACCCCAATAATCCCGACCATGCTATGTTTACCACGGGTTACGGCGGGCACGAAACCTTCGACCTGACCGACATGGACAAAGGCAAACCAACAAAATGGAGCGCCATGGGCACCGGCATCGAAGAAACCGTTGCACTCGAACTGCTCAGCCCGCCCAAAGGTGCAAACCTGATTACAGCCATCGGCGATTACGGCGGTTTTGTACACTGGGACCTCGACAAACCTGCTCCGGAAGGGAATTTCTCCAACCCACGTTTTGGAAACACAAACGGGGTGGCTTGTGCCGCAAAAAATCCTGAAATCATCGTTCGTGTTGGCCGTGCCACCAACGATAATCCGGGGAAAAACATCGGCTATTCAACCGACGGCGGCAAAACCTGGCAACCCACAGCCACCATGCCAACGCCGGAAAGCAGCCTGGGTTATATCGCTGTTTCTTCGGATGGGGCAACCTGGATTTGGTCGCCAGCGCCTGTTCGCGGTGGTTTTGGCCAGGGACGGCAGGCCCCAAAAATGATTTCGGTTTATTTTACTTCGGATCAAGGCGCAAGCTGGACCGAATGCAAAGGCATTCCGGGCAATACCCGCGTCCTTGCCGACCCGGTCAACCCAACTAAATTCTATGCTATTTCACTGTTTGAAGGAAAGCTTTTTGTCAGTAACGATAAAGGTCGTAATTTTAGTGAACAGGCTTTGGCCCTGCCCGATGGGACGCCAAAACGTGAAGGGAACCGCGGGGATAATCGCGGGGGGCAAGACCGGATTTATGCCGCTCCTGAACACGAAGGCGACCTCTGGATAGCCGCATTCAACGGGCTTTATCATTCGGGCGACTCCGGAAAATTTTTCACAAAGCTCGATGGCGTTCAGGAAATTCATGCCTTTGGTTTTGGCAAAGCAGCGCCAAAAGAAAATTTTCCGGCTATTTACCTGGTCGGAACGGTGGATGGGATTCGCGGAATTTTTCGTTCCACCGATGAGGCCAAAACCTGGGTCCGCATCAACGACGACCAGCATCAGTGGGGCTTGATTTTGCAAATTACCGGCGATCCGAAAAAATACGGTCGCGTTTATGTGGGAACTCACGGACGGGGAACGGTTTATGGCGATC
>JBBIHV010000017.1:6670-21412 GCA_037446835.1 Sunxiuqinia sp.
GCAATTTATCGTATTTAAAATTCAGCGTTTTTTGGGGTCCGTGGAAAGGCAATCACGTCGCGGATGTTGCCCATGCCGGTTACGAACAGGATGAACCGTTCGAAGCCTAGCCCAAAACCAGCGTGGGGAACGGTGCCAAAACGACGGGTATCCAGGTACCAATCCATCTCGTGAACCGGGACACCCATTTCGTCCATCCGTTTAACGAGTTTTTCATAATCTTCTTCACGCTGCGAACCACCAATGATTTCGCCAATTCCTGGGAATAAAACATCCATTGCGGCAACCGTTTTGCCGTCGGCATTCTGCTTCATGTAAAAAGCTTTGATGTCTTTCGGGTAATTGATCAGGATAACTGGTTTTTTAAAATGTTTCTCAACCAGGTAACGTTCGTGCTCGCTTTGCAAATCGGTTCCCCAGTCAACCGGGAACTGAAATTTATTCTTTTTGTAGTGATTCGAATTCTTCAGTATATCAATGGCTTCGGTGTAGGGCAACCGGATAAAGTCGTTTTCAAGCACGAACCGAAGTTTTTCAACCAGTTCCATCGAACGTTCTTCCGCCGGCTTGTTTTTTTCTTCTTCCTGAAGCCGTTTGCTGAGGAATTCCAGGTCGTCGATGCAATTTTCGAGCGCATATTTGATCAGGTTTTTCAGGAATTCTTCAGCCAGGTCCATGTTGTCCTGAAGTTCATAGAATGCCATTTCAGGTTCGATCATCCAAAACTCGGCCAGGTGGCGGGTGGTATTTGAATTTTCGGCACGGAAAGTTGGCCCGAAAGTATAGATTTCGCCCAGGGCAGTGGCCCCAAGTTCTCCTTCGAGCTGGCCCGAAACCGTAAGGTTGGTTGGTTTTCCGAAGAAATCCTGAGAGAAATCGATGGTTCCATCTTCAAGCAAAGGTGGATTTTTTGCATCGAGCGTTGAAACCCGGAACATTTGTCCGGCGCCCTCAGCATCTGATCCGGTGATGATCGGCGTATGCAGATAAACAAAGCCTTTGCTGTTGAAATAGTTGTGGATTGCAAAAGCCATGGCATGGCGGATGCGGAACACCGCGCTAAAAGTAGCCGTGCGAAACCGCAGATGGGCATTTTCACGCAGAAATTCGAGGCTGTGTTTTTTTGGCTGAATGGGATATTTGTCCGGGTCGGCTTTTCCGTAAATCACAATTTCGGTAGCATTCAGTTCAACGGCCTGGCCGCTCCCCTGTGAAGCAACTAATTCACCGGTAATCGCCAGTGCAGCACTGGTATTGATGTCTTTCAGCAACTCTTCGCCAAATCGTTCAACATCAGCAACTACCTGCAAATTATGAATGGTCGAACCGTCGTTCAGGGCAATAAAATTTACATTTTTGCTTCCACGTTTGGTCCGTACCCAACCTTTAACAACTACTTGCTGCCCAATTTGTTCCCCTTTAAGGATTTCTTTGATCTTCAGTCGTTTCATAATTCGTTTTGTTTGCTGATTTTAATGTTTGCAAAAGTAGGTTTTTTGGCCTGAAAATGCGGGCGCGGTATAGAAAAATGAAACCTTCAGGATAAAAATTAAGATTGTTTTTTTAATGCCCCCCCCTGCTTAATGGTTTCAATCTGTGGAAGCAGTGAATCCCATTTTTCATCCTGAATTTTGGCGCCCATCACCTCAACCACCTTTCCGGCAAGCAGTGAACCGATTTTTCCGGCGGTTTCGAGATCAAGATTTTGGGCCAGCGCATATAAAAACCCAGAGGCATAAATATCTCCGGCGCCGGTTGTGTCGATGCTTTTTGCTGGTATGGCGTCGATACGGACCACCCGGTCGCCTGATTTTATCAATGAACCTTGTGCCCCAAGTTTTACGACGGCAATGTGGCACATTTCGGCTATTTCGTTCAGCGCTTCTTCGGGATTTTTCCCGGTTAGTGCGAATGATTCCTCTTCGTTGGCAAAAACGATGTCAACATAATTGATGATCATGCGTTTAAGAAAATCAAGATTGGCGGCAACAATATTAAAACTGGCCATGTCGATCGAAACAAGCAATCCGTTTTCTTTCGCAGTTTTCATGGCAGCTTCGATGAGTTCATGGTTTTGGACCAGGTATCCTTCGATATGCAGGATATCGTAATCCCTGAAAATTTCCGAGGTCATTTCTTCCGCCGTCAATTCCATTGCAGCGCCCAAATAGGTTCCGAATGTGCGTTCCGAATCAGGACTAATTAATCCGGTTGCGTGGCCAGTTCCTGTTTCGCTGAAAAAAAAATGGGTATTGATACCATCCTTTTCAAAATCATCGAGATAGAACCGGCCAAACTCATCGTTCGAAATTTTGCCGATGTAGCCACACTTTCCGCCCAGTTTCGCTATTCCGTGAACTGTATTTGCAGCAGAACCTCCTGTTTGAACAATCCGGGGATCATTTCTTGTTTCTTTTTTTATTTCAGACGAAAGAACGGCATCGACCAGGGTCATGCTTCCTTTGGGGAATCCGAACTTTTGTAATACGGTGTCATTAGTAATGAAGATTAAAACATCGATGAGTGCATTCCCGATTCCGAGAATTGATTTTTGCTGCTTTGGCGCGCCAGTAAATGATTCCATGAAAAGTTTTTTTTGCAAAAATATTTTTTCTTTTCGGAAATGCTATTATTTTTGCAACGCTTTTAAAGTAAGCTTTCAGGAAACACAAATACAAAACCGAATAAATTCCCTAGTAGCTCAGTTGGTTAGAGCGGCGGACTGTTAATCCGTAGGTCGTAGGTTCAAGTCCTACCTGGGGAGCCACACAGGACAGGAGGTCATTTTCGACCTCCTTTTTATTTTTACCCCCTTCAAGAACCTTGCTGGCATTGGGGATTCCTTTATTGATATTGGATATAGATGGGCTGTGGCTTCAGTTTCATCAGTTCCGGTGGCGTTAACATCCGATGAGGCGGCTTTTTCAGGTCATTTTTGTAGAACAATTTGAACCCGGTAAATTGTACCGGTTCACGGTAAATGTATCGGTTATAAGTGCTGTACTTCAGCACCGGCTCTCCCCAACCGTCCATATTCATCACAATCTGCACTTCGGGGTGCAATTTTATATTCTTATAGTTTTTAACCATGCCTTGCGTAAAGCGATGAACAATAAGGATCTTTGGGCTTAAGTTGTTTTCCTTCACCAATTTGGCCAGGTATTCCGAGCAATAATTAATATCACTCGCATCCATGGTGCCGATTTTATGGCCGGGAATGTTACCTTCCTTCATCGAAAATTCAGGATCAATCGCCAGGTGTACCTGAGGCATTTTCAGGTACTTTTCCAATAACGGAACTTCATTCCTTACATTGCTCTGGGCCACTTGCACATCTAAAAAAACAATGGCGTTTCCCATTTTGGCTATTTCCAATACCGAATCAATCTGAACTGCAGGCATCCGTTTGCAATATTTTCCATCTTTCATCGGAATTCCCTGGGCCACTGCGGCAATGTAATGGATAGCCGGTTGCACCGGAGTTGACGGATCAACTTTTTCCCATGCTTTGACTTCTGCATTCAATCTTTTCCACAATTCTTTCGGAGGATATTCACCCAGAATGCCCATTTTTTTCGAATAGAGGTTACCATAAAAGGCCACAATCCTTTTGAACGGCAGAATCGCGCCATTTAGCGGATAGGATCGAAGGTGGTTTGGCCATAAACCGGTGGTATCACCGTTCGCCAGGGCATTAAGTTTTTTACCATACGCCAGTGTGTCTATGGGTACAATTTTCTTTTCCTCCTTTTGGACCAACGGTTTCACTACGGGTACTTGTACCTGTACTTTTACTGGTTTTTTTTCAGTGCTGTGATTACAACCGTTAAGGATGAAAATAAGCGTAAAGGCTAGTGGAATAATGTATTTATAGTTCATTTTTAAGGCGGAAATTGAGAGTTAATAAAGTCATTTGTCCTGATAGTAGTTCCTGGCATTTGTCAGCTTATGTTTTCTTCTTCCCAAAAGTCCGGCGCATCGATTTAAGCAGACTTTGTGGGGTACATTCCGGAACAATCATTCTGCGTATGGTTTGCAAAGGTACGGTTGAATCGCGTTTTGTTGCAAGCGAAAACGAAAGCTTAAAATATTTGCTTAGCTCCTCAGCGCCCTTGTGGTCATAAACACCATTCGGGTAAGCCCAGTATTCAACCGCCTTGCCCACAAAACCTTCCAACTTTTTTCTAGGCTCAACCACTTCTTTCTGCCAGTCAGCCTCCTCTTTATATTTGGTCACCATGGTATGGTCCCAACTGTGCAACCCGATGGTATGACCGGCTTTTGCCAACTGTGCAATCTGATTGGTAGTCATGTAATTCTTCTTGTTGTACGTGATGGTCATGATAAAAAAAACACCCCTGAAACCATATTTTTCCAGCACGGGGGCAGCAATCAACGAATGTTCCACTCTCGAATCATCGAAGGATATGATTACAGGTTTTTCAGGCAAAGCCTTATTGTAAACCAGATAGTCATACAATTGAGCCGGTGAAATGGAGTGGTAACCACTATCAGCCAGTATTTTCATGTGTGCCGAAAAAGTAGCCAGGGATACTGTATAATCGCCTTTTCTGCCATCGGTAATGCGGTGATAACAAAGTACAGGAACTTCTGGTTTTGCATAAATCTGGGCAGGGGTATTTTCGGCCTGCTTAACAACGGCATCGTCTTTTCGGGCAACCGTTTTGGTTATTACAACTGAGTTTTCGGTTTTTTTCGGTTTATCAGCATGGTTACAACTGAAAACCATTAACGCCAAAAATATGGTGTTGAATATGATAATTTTTCTATTCATTTTAAAAAATTTTGACAAAGGCGGTTTCTCACGGCCCATTTTTATTTCTTTATCGACTGATAAATCACCTCTTGAATTTTAGTTCGAATGCCTGTTTTGGCCAGTTTATTTACTCCGTCGTAGGGGAAAGTCCTATTGCTTAAAAAGACATAAACCAAGCTGTTAACCGGATCGACCCAGCAACACGTTCCGGTATAGCCGGTATGACCATAAACTAAACGGGGCGCTGATGCGCAACACGGACTGTGCTTCGGATTGCCCGGAACAGGTTTGTCAAAGCCAAGGCCACGTCTCCCACTTGCTGAGGTAGTCGTTGTAAAAAGCCTGCAGGTTTCTGCACTAAGATAACGTTTCCCATCCATCTCCCCTTTGTTAAGTAGCATCTGATAAACTGTTGCAACATCGTGGGCCGTAGCAAATAAACCAGCATTGCCCGAGACCCCGCCCAAAAAAGCCGCATCCAGGTCGTTCACATAACCTTGAATTTCACCATTACGCAAGAAATCACTTTTCAAGGTAGGTGCTACATCTTCCTTTTTATGGGTCCGCAGAGGCAGATAAGCCATGTTGTTTAGTTTCAATGGTGCATAAAACTCCCTTTCAAGGAACACATCCATCGGTATGCCACTTAGGGTTTCCACAATTTCTTTCAACAATATAAAGTTTAAACAGCTATAACGATAAGTCTTGCTGAACATCCGCGTATCGGCGATTTTCTGCATCGCTGCATCGTGGAAGCGATTGTTTATATAAAAGCTGTCAGAAACCTGTAAGGTATATTCAACCGACGGTACTCTTGACACCCAGCCTTCTTTGTAGCGCAGATCAGTGCCACGAATTCGATTTTCATCAGACTTAACCTTTTTTGTGGTCTTTTCCGTTGAGGCCAATAACGTCGGGGTGCCAATTTTCTCAGTTGTCAGCCAATAGATTGGCAAATAAGAAGGTAAACCAGATTCATGAAACAACAGTTCTTTTATGGTTATATTTTCCTTATCCGCGCCCCTCAGGAAAGCCAGGTATTTGGATGCCTTATCGTTCAGTTTCAGTTTGCCATTATCGTATAGCTTCATAATAGCAAGCAATGTTCCGGTAGTCTTCGAAAGCGATGCGAGATCATACATTGTGGTAGGTTTCACCTTTTGCATTGTATCGTACGTGTAGTTCCCAAAACACTTATCATACACCCGTTTACCTTCTTTCAAAACCAAAACCTGACACCCCGGGAAGACTCCCTCCTTAATTCCATTTTTAACAATTGAATCAATGCGGCCCAACTTCACAGGATTCATCCCAACATCTTTGGGCGAACACAGGGCTGGATAAATTGTGTCGGTTTTGGCGGACGGGAATGCCCCTTTCGTTGCCAAACCTGCAAAAAAATTATTCCCGGCCCGAACCGTAAAAATTATGGAGAAGGATAAGACGAGTATTGTTATTATCTGTTTTTTTGCACGGAAACACATAAGCCATTATTTTGATTACCAATATGTTCTCTTGAAACTTCCAAGCCAGTTAATTTACACCTTAAACATAAATTTTAATCTTCATTTCGTGACCCTCCCTGAAAACTAATCCACTTGCAGGTTCCTGAATTATTCAGATTTTAGCCTGTCTGGACAGTCTCCAAACTTAGTTGGTTTAGAAACATGTACGAATGTTTTTTTGTTTTTTTTTGCCTTAAGTTTTTATTTTTATTCCTGTTCCGAAGTTTGAATAATGATCAGCTCTATTCAGAACATGTATTTACCTGTAAACTTTCTTCAAAGTGCGGCTTCTCAATCCCAAACGGACGGAAGACAGAAGTCGGAAGGTGATGAACGAAGCAGGTTCACTGAACCTTCGTCATGAGTTGAGCCGAATGCACGAAGGATTCGAAATGGGCATTTCAAGTAAAATTTCGATGTGTGTTTAAGGCAAATTGGAAGTTGTATTCAGGAACTTGAGCAAAAAACGAACACCTTTTTGAATTGCTACTTAAATATAATTCCCGACAAATGTTATCAATTTCTAACTTTTATTCCTGCGTAGTTTCAACCTGTGCCGATTAAGAATACATTTGACTGGCAATTTTCGTTAGGTGAAAAATTATCCGGATTTCAACAAATGCGCAAGATTTATCAGGAAGAAAAATTGCAAAATAAAAAAATAAACTAAATCAATAAAAGGGATGGAAAATTCAAAAAATCAAGAAGCTTTAGATTATCACAAGAATGGGCGGCCTGGCAAAATCCAGGTTGTGCCAACAAAGCCTTACAGTACACAGCGCGATTTGGCGCTTGCCTATTCACCCGGGGTGGCTATACCTTGTTTGGAGATTCAAAAAGATCTTCAATGTGCATACGACTACACAGCCAAAGGAAACCTGGTTGCTGTAATCTCGAACGGAACAGCAGTTTTGGGCCTGGGCGATATTGGCCCTCTTGCCGGAAAACCAGTTATGGAAGGGAAAGGCCTGCTGTTCAAAATATTTGCCGATATCGATGTGTTCGATATTGAAGTGGATGAAAAAGATCCGGCGAAATTTATTGAAGTGGTGAAAGCCATCTCGCCGACGTTTGGTGGAATCAACCTTGAAGACATTAAAGCTCCTGAATGCTTCGAAATCGAAGAAAAACTAAAGGAAGCCTTAGACATACCACTCATGCACGACGACCAGCACGGAACTGCTATTATTTCGGCAGCGGCACTGATTAATGCACTCGAACTGGTTGACAAGAAAATCGAAGACATTCGGATTGTGGTCAATGGCGCCGGGGCTGCTGCTTCGTCGTGTACCACCCTTTATATGGCACTTGGTGCCAAACTTGAGAACATCGTGATGGTCGATAGCAAAGGGGTCATATCCGTACGTCGTACCGACCTGAATAGCCGCAAAAAACCTTTTGCAACCAACCTTCCTTGCAATACGCTTGCAGAAGCAGTTGCTGGTTCCGATGTTTTCCTTGGCCTTTCGGTTGAAGGTGTCCTTTCACAGGATATGGTCAAAAGCATGGCCAAAGATCCAATTGTATTTGCCTGCGCCAATCCAAATCCTGAAATTTCATACGCCGATGCCATGGCTTCGCGCCCTGATATTATTTTTGCAACCGGACGTAGTGACTATCCCAACCAGGTCAACAATGTTTTAGGGTTCCCATATATTTTCCGTGGTGCATTGGATGTACGTTCAACGGGCATTAACGAAGCAATGAAGGTTGCTGCAGTGCTTGCAATCGCCGAACTGGCTAAAAAACCTGTTCCCGATGTGGTTACTGCTGCCTATAACACTACTCATCTGGGGTTCGGACGCCAGTATATTATTCCAAAACCACTCGATCCACGTCTGTTGGTTACAGTGGCTCCTGCAGTCGCAAAAGCTGCTATGGAGAGCGGTATTGCCCGTAAGCCTATTACCGATTGGGACAGATATGAGGAAGAATTGCGCCAACGTATGGGCCTCGACAATAAGCTGATCCGTGGGTTGACCGAAAAAGCACAGGAAAATCCGAAACGGGTGGTTTTTGCAGAAGCGAACCATATCAATATGCTGAAAGCTGCTTCAGTTGCCAGAGCTGAAGGTATATGCATTCCAATCCTGCTTGGCAACGAAGAGATCATTGGCAAGCTTATCAAGAATAACAGCATTGAACTTGAAGGAGTTGAAATTGTCAATCTTCGTCACGACCGTGAATTCTCAAAACGTGAAAAGTATGCCAAAATGTTAACCGCCAAACGCCAGCGTGAGGGGATGACCTATGAGGAAGCGTTCGAGAAAATGTTCGACCGCAACTATTTCGGTATGATGATGGTTGAAGCCGGCGATGCCGATGCGTTTATTACCGGTGTGTACACCAAATATCTGGATGCCATCACCCCAGCCATCGAAATTGTTGGAATGCGCGAAGGGCTGAACCACATTGCCGGGCTGAACATTGTGACCACTAAATTGGGCACTCTCTTCTTCGCCGATACCATGGTAAACAGCCACCCAACCAAAGAAACCCTGATTGACATTGCCAATCTGGCACACGATGCGGTTAAATTGTTTAATACCGATCCGGTGATGGCCATGCTTTCGTATTCAAATTTTGGCGCAAGGGCAGCCGGAAGCCCTGGAATGGTTCACGACGCAGTGGCCTATTTGCACGAGAATAATCCTGAAATGATGATCGACGGCGAGTTGCAGGTGAATTTCGCACTCGACAAAGATTTGCGCCACGAAAAATTCCCGTTCTCGAAAATTGATGGCAAAAATGTAAATACCCTGATTTTCCCGAACCTCAGTTCAGCAAGTATCGCCTACAAATTGATGCTTGAATTTGGGATGAGCGATACCATCGGGCCAATCCAGATGGGGTTGAACAAACCAATTCATATCCTGAATGTCGAGAGTTCAGTTCGTGACATCCTGAACATGGTTACTATTTCAGTAATTGATGCACAGGTAGAAGAACAGAAAAAATCCAATCAGCAATAAATTGTTCCCGAATAAACCTAAAAAGCCTTTCCGGAGTTTTCGGAAAGGCTTTTTTATGGCTCTGGCGACGTTCTGTTCAATGAATTTTTCCGGGATAAAATTCAATTTAGCACGACGACAAAAAATACAATTGAAACTGAACACGGCCAAACTTCGAATGCCCCAAGTTTCAGGAACACTAAAATTTAAATCTGTTCCCAGCCGTCGCGGTAATTGTGCCTGATCCATTCGTCGGCTGAGGCCTGCGCCGGAATGGTGGCGAATTTGGTATCGAATTTCGGGTCGCCGTTTATTACCTCAAATTTATTGGATGTGATTACCCGGATTTGGTCGTTTGGGCCAATGTTGGTGAACTGCATGTTTTTGCCGTCCCACAACAATCGTTTTTTCAAGTCCTGAAGCCGCACGGCCAGCACGCCCATCACCACCATTTCGTTGAACGGCCCGGCATAGCTAAAGTTTGAACTGGCTTGTACGCGGTTGTTTTTATCTTCTTTGGCCGCCCTGATCCAATCCTGTTCGTGTCCGTTCGTGTCGGCATTCTCAATGCGGCGGATTGTTTTTTCGGGTTCCTTGAAATTGGCCATTTCAGAAGTTGGCAATAAAGTTGGATTGGCTGCATAACAGCCGCACATGATTTTTCCTTTTGTTCCGTGAAAAATAACCCCGCCGCTCGGGTCTCCCATCTGTTCACCGTCTTTCAGTTCCGATGGGCGTTCGGGCATGAGCCCGCCATCGTACCAGATTATTTTTACTTCAGGCATGGCCACTTTCGGGAGGTTGTCGCGCTGAGGGAACCAGTAAGTTACCATTTCAGCATTTGGCGGCGATTCAGTATTAATTGGCGTTGAACTGGCTTCAACGGCCACAGGATATTTCAGTTTAAGCGACTTGAAAACCGGATCGAGGATGTGGCAGGCCATGTCGCCCAGGGCGCCGGTACCAAAATCCCACCAGCCGCGCCAGTTCCAAGGTGTGTAAGCTTCGTTGTACGGACGGAATTTTGCCGGCCCGATGAAAAGGTCCCAGTTCAGGGTTTTGGGCACATGCATTTCCCTTTCAGGCCGTTCGAGGCCCTGTGGCCAGATGGGGCGATTGGTCCAGGCCTCAACAGAGGTCACTTCGCCTATAGTTCCGGCCCAAATCCATTCACAAATTCTGCGGATCCCTTCGCCCGAATTGCCCTGGTTTCCCATTTGGGTAGCTACATCATATCTTTCAGCCGTTTCGGTCATGATGCGTGATTCATATACCGAATGAGTGAGCGGTTTCTGCAGGTAAACATGTTTGCCTGCTTTCATGGCCATCAGTGCAGGCAGTGCGTGCGAATGGTCGGGCGTGGCAATCAGTACGGCGTCAATGTCTTTTTGCTTGTCGAACATGATTCGGTAATCCTGGTATTTGGGGGCGTTTGGCCATTTCCTAAACGCATTTCGTTCGGCATATTTCCAGTCCACATCGCACAGGGCGACAATATTCTCGGTATCCATGTTAATCAGGTTGTTGAATCCCATCCCGCCAATGCCGATCCCGGCAATGTTGAGTTTATCGCTCGGTGGCACGTGCCCCAACCCGGCGATAACTTTTGACGGGAGAATGGTTACGGCAGTTGCTGCCAGGGTAGTTGTTCCCAGAAAATGTCTGCGGCTAATGTTTGACGGATTGTTTCCCATGGTATTCTTTAATCTGAATTTGAACGGCAAAGATAACTTTGGTGAAAATAGATAATCCGTTTTAATTTCAAAAAGATATTTAACGATTCTGAAAATACTTTAAAAATTGGCAGGAAGTAAAGGCTCCCTTTTTGTTTGCATTAAGCATAAAAAAGGATGGGCTCTTCAAAACCCATCCTTGTAAAAAACTCCAAAATTTAAACATTTATGCCGGCATTTCGGGAAGATTCCACCCTTTCCGGTATGTGTGTTTGATCAGTTCAGCGGCAAATTCAGTTGCAGGAACCGGGTCGGTATATTTTCTTGCGAACGTTGGGTTGCCATCGGTTATGTTAAAATCATCTTCAACAATAATCTTAATCTTTTCGTCGGGCGTAATGTTTGAGAATTTCATGTTTGGTCCGTCCCACATCAACTCTTTGTTCAGTGTTTGCAGGCGAACGGCCAAAACACCCATGACAACCATTTCGTTGAATGGACCAGCTTCGCTGAAATCGGAAGCAGTTTTCACACGGCTTTCCGGAGATTCTTTGCAAGCGCGGACCCAATCCATTTCGTGGCCTCCGTCCATGGCGTTTGCAATCCTTCTCCTGAATTGCGGGGCTTCGGGCTTTTCGGCTTTGCCGTCGGGGCGTAAAATCCAAGGGTTAACACCATAGCAACCACAAACCAAAGTACCCTTGGTTCCGTGGAAAAATACGCCACCTCCTGCATCGTTCGGATCTTTTCCAGCCGGCCATCCTTCAGGAAGCATGGGTTTGTTGCCACCATCGTACCAGTAAACTTCAACCTGGGGATGCAGGGCTCCTTTTTTTGATCCTTTCCATACTCTTTTTTGAGCACGGGCCGGGAAAGTCAGTTTTACAGACTGAGCTACTGGTGCACAATCCTGAAGTAAAAGGGTTGAATTGCCTTGTGCTTTAATTGGGTATCCGAGTTCGAGGCCGACGAATACAGGGTGCAAAATATGGCAGGCCATGTCGCCCAATGCACCTGTACCATATGCCCACCAACCGCGCCAGTTCCAGGGTGTATATACTGAGTTATACGGACGCATTTTTGCAGGACCTGTAAATAAATCCCAATTTAACGTGTCGGGAACCCATTCTCCTTTTGGGGTGTTTAATCCCTGCGGCCAGATTGGGCGATCGGTAAAAGCCTCAACCTTGGTAACATCACCAATTTCGCCATTGGCAAGCCATTCGCAGGTAAGGCTTACACCTTCGGCTGAGGAGCCCTGGTTTCCCATCTGGGTTGCAACTTGGTGTTTTGCGGCCAGTTTGGTAAGCAAACGTGATTCGTAAACGCTGTGGGTCAGTGGTTTCTGAAGATAAACATGTTTGCCCATGGTGATGGCATTTGATGCTGAAATGGCATGGGAATGGTCGGCGGTGGCAATGACCACACCATCAATCGATTTTCCCATTTCGTCGTACATCACACGCCAATCCCAATATTGTTTGGCTTTCGGGAAGTACTTGAACGTTTTATCGGCATATTTCCAATCTACGTCGCACAAGCCAACGATATTTTCCGACTGAAGGTGTTTCAGGTTAGCGAAACCCATGCCACCAATTCCAACTCCGGCGAGGTTTAATTTGTCACTCGGTGCCTTGTAGCCCAGGCCGGCAATCACATTACTTGGAAGGATCGTAACTCCGGCTGCAACCGTTGCACTGGTGGCCAGAAATGATCTTCTGCTGAATTTGTTTTCCATCGTTTATTAAATTTGATTTAGGTATTGAATGATTCGCGAATGCTAAAAATCTCCTAAAGGTAAAATTATCTTCCCGAATCGCAAAGCCTGAAAGTTCCATCTTTTTCAATTTATTTTCAGTCGAAGTATTGCATCCATAAAGTGTACGGATGACATTTTATCATAAATGCAAGTAAATGAATTTTTTCGGATAGCTTTTGTCTATTCAGGATTGAAAAATTCGATTTGATTTGACGAACAATCGGGGCGTATCTTTGTCTTATCATTCAACGAATTTTTAATTTTTAATACATAGATCATGAAAACTATTGGAGAAAAATTTCCTGAATTCAAGAAAGAAGCCGTCGTATCGCTCGAAGCGGGCAAAGAGTTTAAAACCCTGACCAATGTTGACATTGCAGGTAAATGGACCGTATTTTTTTGGTGGCCTATGGATTTCACGTTTGTTTGTCCAACCGAAATTGTGTCGTTTAACGAACATTACGAAGAATTTGCCAAACGGGAGGCCAATGTGGTAGGCGCTTCCATCGATTCGCAGTTCGTGCACCTGGCCTGGCGTAACCAGCACCCTGGCCTGAAAGGGCTGAAATTCCCGATGGTGGCCGACACCAGCAAATCACTTTCCGAAGAACTGGGTATTCTGGAGCCTGAAAATAAGATTGCTTACCGGGCTACCTTTATCATCGATCCGGAAGGGACAATACAGCACGCATCGGTTAACGGACTAAATGTTGGACGAAATGTGAATGAAATTATCCGCATCCTGGATGCCCTGCAAACCGGCGAACTGACACCTTGCGACTGGGTTCCGGGACAGGCAACACTGTAATTGTTTCGAGAGTCATAGAATTAGAAAATGGGCCGTCTGAAAGGATGGCCTTTTTTTGCAGAAATAACCCTGAAGAAGTTCAGAAAACCTCGTCAGGGTTGGTTATAAACAGTGAAATTATCTGGAACGGATTTCCATCCGCATGAACGCAACGTACGACAAGGCAAAACAGACGATGGTGGCGGCAATCAGTCCGGTAACCTGTGGCCAAACGAGTAAAAGGCTCTGGGCAAGGGGCAGCGGGCTGGGAATGGTTCCTTGTACCTGTTCCATTGTTAACGGGCCAAGGCTTCGCACCGAAGGCATCAGCAGTGTTGTTGTTGCTTCGTTGAAAAGCTGTGCCGGGCTTATCCGCATCAGGTTTAAGATCAGTTTCTGAAACCCGACAACCTGGTATTCGGTAGCCATGGGCGGCGGAGCAAGCGCTTTGGCAATCAGGTTGATGATCATGCTGTAAAAGATACTGAAAAACAGCCAGATGGAGATGCCTGAAAGGGCTGAAGTGGCTGCCTGCCTGAATTTTACAGAGAAAAAGATGGACAGGTTTAACCAAAATGCCACATAAAGGATGCTGAGCAAAATAAAGAAAACAATGCGCAAAAACTCCTCGGCAGTGGGCGGAATTCCAAGGGCGACCAGTCCCAGTCCCATTACCACAAATCCCAGAGCAAAAAACATCACGCTGATGACCGTCAGCGCTGCAATGAATTTGGCGTTGATCAGGTAATCGCGGTGGATGGGCTGGGCCATTACCCGGCTGAGTGTCCCCCGGTTTTGTTCCGAATTGATGGCATCGAACCCCAGGCTGATCCCGAGCAATGGGCCGAGGAAACTGATAAAAATGAAGAACGAAGGCAGGCTGCCATCCGAAACGGTAAACAATTTCAGGAAGAAGAAAGAGCCATCGGGTTCGTTCATTTTCAACGCCTTGCCAATGCTCATCATGGCCGTGTACATCGAGCCCATGCAGGTAAGGGCAATGATGGCAATTAAAATAATGAACCGCCAGCTCCGCACGTAATCTGAAATTTCCTTTTGAACGATTACCCAAAATGGATGTAAAACTTTCGTATTTATTTTATTCACGACTTTGCCCTCCTTCAAAATAACGGTAGTAAATATCATCGAGGCCATATTCTTTTCGGTTCAAATGGTTCAGCCCTGCGCCTGCTTCAACAATGGCCCGGGCTATTGCCGCAGACGAATCGGCCGAACATTCGATCTGAAAGATTTCATTTTTCCTGACAACCGAATCGATGCCGCCAATGG